>CAXHYW010000518.1:0-3717 GCA_964021475.1 uncultured Desulfobacteraceae bacterium
AGATTCTCCGGAGTGACTGGAGTTCAGACGTGTGCTCTTCCGATCTCCCGATAAAATAAACAGGGATGAGCTTAGGCTGCTTAAGGCATCGGGGTTGTATGCCATGGAAATTGGTTCCGATGCCGCCTGTGATACCACATTAAAGGGAATCAACAAGTCCTTTGATTTTGAGAGTGTTGTTGCTTTAAACGAGAGCTGCGTAAAAGAAGAAATTGCCTGTGCCCACTTTTTTATGTTTGGTGTGCCCGGTGAAACCTATGACACCCTCAAAGAAAGCTTTAGAAATATTGAAAAATTAAAAAAATGTGCTGTTTTTGCATTCTCAGGCATCCGGATTCTGCCCGGAACCCAGTTACAAAACATTGCCATTGATGAGAATATCATCAGCAAAGAGGATACGCTTTTAATGCCAGCCTACTATATTTCCCCCCATGTTGAAAAAGAAAAAATGGAAGAGGAAATAAAGGCAGCCTTTAAAAAACATAAATCCTGGCTGTTTCCCCCCATCGAAGGGCAGATGCGGATGAAGGCCTTGCAGGCGTTCGGGTTCAAAGGTCTTTTATGGGACATGTTGATCAATTTTTCAAAAAAACCAGAAACCAGAAAAAACAGAAACCAGAAAAACAGGATCTCCGGGTAACTAAAAATGATAACCGATAATAAAATTCTTTTAATTCATCCATTGGGGTACTCTTCTAAAAAAGCGAAAACCGACGTGTCCAGAATGGCCAATATAGTTCCCCCTCTTGGCTTGGCCAGCATTGCAGCCTTTCTTGATCAAGAAAAAATTGAAAATGATATTATTGATTGTTATGCAAACCCGGATTCGGATGCCTTGATTTTAGAATATGTGAGAACCCAAAAGCCCAATTTTATAGGCTTTTCCTGCACAACTTCAAGTTTTTTTGATGGGGTCCGAATTGCTAAGATAGCAAAGGCCATCCTCCCGACTTTAAAAATCGTTTTTGGAGGCGTACATGTGTCCTCTCTTAAGGAAGCGATTTTACAAGAATGTGATATAATCGATTATTGTGTGATTGGGGAAGGTGAGCAAACGCTCAAGGAGCTGCTTTGTTCAGAAGTCGACCGTCTTTCCGAGGTCAAAAATATTGTCTTCCGAAAAACAGACGGAACGGTTGTTTTTACAGGGCTTAGAAAAAAACAAATGGATCTGGACACGCTTCCTTTCCCCGCTTACCACAAACTTGCTGGATATCCGGAAAGTTATAAGCTTCCCATTTTTAATTATCCCAAAGCACCCAATGCAAGTTGTATATCAAGCCGGGGATGCCCCTATTCCTGCAGTTATTGCGACAGATCTGTTTTCCAGAAAAGTTTTCGATATAATTCAGCTCAATATTTGTATGATCATTTAAAATACTTAAAAGACACATTTGGTATCAAGCACATCATTTTTTATGATGATCAATTTACCTTTCACCGGAAACGGGTGGAGGAATTCACCTCTTTGATGATTGATAACCAACTTGATATGACGTTTAATTGCGCCGCAAGAGCCGAACATCTAGATTTTGAACTCCTCAAACAGATGAAGGCCGCCGGCTGCTGGATGATCAGTTTGGGTATTGAAACCGGTGACCCGGATCTTTTAGCCCAGCACAGACAGAACCCGGATCTTGAAATGATGAGAGATAAAATAGATTTGATCAAAAAAGCCGGCATCCGTGTGAAAGGGCTTTTAATGATGGGACTTCCCGGAGAAACCGAAGAGAGCATTAGGCGAAGCCAGCAATATGTTTATTCTTTGCCCATTGATGATTTTAATCTTGCCAAATTCACCCCCTTTCCAGGATCTCCTATTTACAAAGAGATTAAAGAGCAAGGGTCAGAATTGGGAACCTTTAACGAAGATTGGGAAAAAATGGATTGTATGCAGTTTCTTTTTATACCCAAAGGGATTACCAAGGAAAGAATGGACTTCCTTTTTATTGATTTTTATAGATCTCATTTTAAAAGATTTAAAGTGCTGATGGGATATGTCTCAATGATATGGAAATCACCAGACAGCTGGAAACGATTTATGAAGGATGCCACAGGATTTATAAAGTTTGCCATGACCAATAAACGATTGGGATAATATTTATGTTAGATTATACAAAAAACCAACCTGATTTTTTTTTACCCCATAAGTAAAAGCGATTGCCCCATCAACCGTTAAGGGGTTTTTAGATGAGTTTAAGACAAGCATTCAAGATGATAAAAAAGTTTGCTAATTGCAAGTGGGGAGACGCGGCAGGCTGTTGAAATTTTGATGACCGGGCTGATCAGGTAGTTCTCATCGGCCTTGCACTGGCCAGTGAGGACCCTTCCCATTTTTCGATGATGTCCAGATCTTCAATAAAACTGATAATTTTCATGGTTCCCTGGCACTTCGGACATAATAGAGGATCAACCTCATACACTTTCTGGATCAGGCGTGCCCAGTTCTGCCGGAATTCCCTGGAAGACATTTCATTGGGTATGACAGCCTGGATAACATCATCAGACTCTTTATCCGGCACATAGATCATCCTTTCCTGACTCAAACAGGCCTGGACAATGTACCGTGCCAGGTTGTGGAGGCCCCTGCCTCCTACCGGTGCATCAATGAACCGGGCTGTGACAATTTTGAAGAGACCCAACTGAACAATACTGTCCAGTTGGGTCTCTTTATTTTGCCGTTTTAAGGTATCATTCGCATCTTTTTACCGGTGGTCCGGGATCCATTTCTTTAGAATCCTTTCATAGGTTCCATCTTTTTTAAAATATGTAGGTCTCTTCAAAGAGCAAAATTACCCTATCGATCATTAAAATACCAGCCGCACATGTTTTTAGCCGGTGTTGTCTCCCCAAATCCCTTCGATGCCATGTGGCTGGTGCAACCCTTTTTCGTAGGAGTGCCTCCTTGAACAGCTTTGGCGATATAATCGTTGAGCGCCCAGCAGAAGTTGGACTTGTTCGGAACGGACTTGGTCATACAGTCCTTTAGCCACAGGTCTGCAGAATTCGCGTTTACCCCAGCCTCGGCAAAGGATGAAAGGGCCAATGCAATAATGGTAATTAAAATGATTCTTTTCATGAGGTGCCTCCCAGCTAATGGTTTTTACTTGCTTGGTTTTTCCACAAAAAAACAAATCGGAGTTAACTCCTTAATGATTGAGTAGCAATTTTAATGCCGTTCAGTTAAAAATAGCGATAAGCAACTTATACAGGCTATTCCAACTATATGGAATTAGTTTTTATGCCAGCAACTGTCAACTGTATTGGTAAGCGTGACAACTTTGTTTGCATATTATTATGTTGTCGGAGTTTGAGAAAGCCACATTGATTGGAAAATTTCATTAGTTTTTAATAAAATTTATCAGGTTAGGGTTGCCAGTAATTGCCCCACATTCTCTTCGATGTGCGCCGATACGGCTTTTTGTAGGTGTTTTGCTTCAGACAAAGAAAGCAGCTATCCGTGAAGCAGGCCAACGCCTCCTCAGAACACTCCTCCATTATTCACAAACAGATTAAAGAGCAAGGTCCATCCCTTGGCACTTTTAACGAAGATTGGGATAGCTATGCCTTTTCAGACGGGTATTGACAAAAATCCGGTTCCTATCTATTTTGATCACTGCAATGCTTTGATTTAAAAATTTACAGAGAATGGGAAAAAAATTATGTTAGATATAAATACATTAGAAAAAATAAAAAAAGAATTTTTCCAGGGCTCTT
>CAXHYW010000519.1:0-3712 GCA_964021475.1 uncultured Desulfobacteraceae bacterium
GCAAAGATTCACCGGCTGATCTTGCAGGACTGCTGGCCGGTGATATTATATTGTCCGTTGACGGTGTCCCCGTAAACGACGCCCAGCGCACCAGAATTAATGCAGCATTTTTGCCTTCAGGAAAACCTGCCCCAATGGAGATATTCCGTTTGGGTGAAAAAAAGAACATAACCATAACCCCCATGGTGATTATGGTCGAACCTGTGATCATCGAAAGAATGAGAATCATGGTTGATCCGGAACCAATCTCTTCTGACTCCACAGGAGTGCTGATTGTGGATATTCATATGAACTCTCCTTTCTTTTATTTTGATACATTCAGCGAACACAAGGGTGCAGGCGGTTTTGGGATCAATCCCAAAGAAAAGATTCTTGAATTCAACCATTCAACCATTAAAAGTGCCCAGGACCTCCAGCGGGCAGTTGATCAGGTAAACCATGGGGAACTGGTCCTCATGCTGGTAGAGGGCAAAAACTCAGAGTTGCGTTATGTGGCTGGTAATTTGCCATAACACTGCAAAATAAAACCCTGATACTTATCAGGGTTAACTAAAAAAAGATAATTTCAAAATCAATAAAAGATTTGTTAATTTTAATTAAAAGGAGATTCACCATGGCAGTAGAAAACCTACAGCAGAAACAATGGGCAAAGATCGTGGCAAAAGCATGGGCTGATGACGACTATAAACAAAGGCTTCTGGCCGACCCGACTGCTGTCATGAAAGCGGAGGGCTGCGACCTGCCCCAGGGCGTGGAACTCAACTGCGTGGAAACCACCGAAAAGCAGGCCTGGCTCGTGTTGCCGCCCAAGCCCAATAGTACCGAAGCCCGGGTGCTGGAAGAACGTCTGGCCGCTTTTGGATATATAGGATGGTAGGCTGACAGTATCATACAAAATAGCAACAAAACTTAAAATTCCCAAAGAACCATTCATCTGCACATTCACATTGGGAAAAATAAATGACTGACAACAAAATTACCATATCATTGCCCGCCGACCCGCGCTGGATGCGATTTGCCCAGGACAGCCTGCATCGATACTGCAGGATGGTGGGATTTTCCCCCCGGCTTGAGGAGATGTGCGCAAGCTCGGTCATGGAGGCATGCGAACAGCTGATTGGCAAGGCAAAAGAAACAGGCATAACCGACCCCATTGACCTGATGCTGGACTACAGGGGGGAAACCATTGTCATCGACATTGCCTATAACCGCCGGATCCCCCTAAATCCCCACCAGGTCCAGGACTATGAAATCCCGGATGCCAAAAGCAAGGTGGAGGACCTTGACATGGACACCCTGTGGCTGCACATGATCAAAGGCCGCATGGACCGGGTCAGGTTCATGGTCAAAGGTCCTTGCCATGTCCTGCGCATGGTTAAATACCGCAGGGATGAGGGCAAAGAAAAACAGGCCTGGGTCATGACCATCAAACCCGAACTGCGCAAGGGGATTATACTGCATCTGGATAATCCCCTTGCCGAACATCCGGCATCCACCCTCCAGTCTCCGGGCAGAGGCGTGCTTAAACTCGGCCCCAACGAGACTTTTATCATCCGGAACATGGACGGCAAGACCTCTTTCCATGATCTCTACATGGCCCATATTGACGCCCTGGGTCTGATCTCCCCGGAGATGCTGGCCGGATTGTACGAGCGCCTTGAAGCCATGGGAATGCTGGCCGATCCGGAACAGGATTCAAAAGATACCCGCGTAAGACGGATTATCAAAAAAATGATTAACCCGAATATCTCCATTCCCAATGCCGACGGCGTGGTTGCAGCCATCCACAAGAAGACAGGTTTTCTCTACTCCTGGCTTGGTCTGGGCCTGCTGATGGCCATTGGATTGTCAGGGCTTATCCCATTTTTTAAACATTATGCCCTTTTCAACACCTGTCTCATGAATCTGGAACAGACTTTTCTGGGCAATCCATGGCTTATCCTGCCTCTCTACCTTCTGATTCTTGTACACGTGGGGATACACGAATTGGGACACGGTGTGACCTGCAAGCATTACGGCGGTAAAGTTCCAAGGCTTGGTATCATGTTCTATCTGGCATCCTTCATCTTCTATTGCGACACCACGGCGACATGGAATTTTCCTGCAAAAAGACACCGCATCCTGGTCTCCCTGGGCGGCCCCATCATCTCTTTTGCCATCATGGGAACAGGGTTGTGGGCAGCAGGATATTACGCGGGAACCGGCCTGATATGGGAACCTATCTTTGTGGCCTTCAGCGTATTTAATTTTTTCGGCCTGGTTATGAATTTCAATCCCTTCATCAAGATGGATGCCTACTACATGCTGCTGGACTACACTGGCATCCCCAACCTGCGGGAACGCTCATTTAAGTTCCTTGAGCGTAAAACTCTCGGCTGGCTGGGCCTGGGTTCCCATGAAGATACCAAAGTCACCCTTAATGAACGCAAGGTATTCTGGTGGTACGGAATCCTGGGGGGAGTGGTGAGTTTAACCTTTTTTGCCATACCCATTGTCCGGCTCAACCATTTGCTAACTGCTGAATCCGTGTCAGGGGGCAAGTTATTCTTTGCAATGATCATTGGCATACTTTTGATCCTGCGTCTGAGCAATCTGGCCTTTGCCAAGATCAAGTCGGTGCGGTACCGGGAGTATAAGATTCAGTAGACAGATCAAAGGCCGGATATCACCCCATGAACGTCGGGATCTTTCTTTAAAGAGTTAACCATGATATTCATAAGGCTGAATGAATATTTGAGTGTTTCCCTTGATTTTTATTTAAGCGCCATATATTTCAGTTTACTTACACCGGCTCCACTTCCCGATGGTCGTTAGTTTTCCGTTCTCAAAGGTCAGGGGATAACAGTAGTAACTGCCCCGTTCATTAATCCGGGTGTACCATTGGTCTATTTTGGTCTGAGTGGTGGTTTCATAGGTTTTTGATGATGTATAGGTCGTTCCCCTGACATAGCTATCTTTTTCCAAAATTTCTCCGCAGCTTTTTATCTTGATCAGGACCTGGGTTTTTGTATCTCCCGTGGAAATGATATCATTGCCGCAGCGGATTCCGGCATTGGCCGCAGAAAAAGTAAAAAGAAAGAAAAGAATTGCCGTCGGAATAAGGTGTTTATAAAAATGGTACATGATATCCTCCAGATGGATTGTTTTTTGTCCCTAGCCCCAAATAAAAGGATCATACCCGACAATTGGCCTAGGGATATGATCCTTTTTTAATTTTATTATGTGTAAAAATTAATCTTCGCAAATGGCATCTTCCGGGAATAGTTTTTTAATATCTTCAGCTGTTACATCATACATCCCGGCTCCGGCCACATAGTCTTTGTCCCCATGTTTCACCAGAACACAATAGGATATCTTGGGCGAGCTATCTTTCTGGCCGGGTTTGGGCCAGGCATAAGGAATCCAGCCGCTGCCATTCTCTTCAACGGTCTCATTCATAGCGGCAAAGAGATACACCCCATTTACATCGCGTATTTTAAGCAGGGGTTTTCCGTCAAGGGAGGGTTTAATCGGGTGCATCACCATGTCACCATCAAGATTATGTATCCAGATATAGCCGTTACCGCCTGCAAATCTGAATTCTCCATTGGCATCCTTGATCTTGGCAATGGCGGCATCTCCTTCTGCTGCCAGCAGTTTAGATCGGAAGAGCGTCGGGTAGGGAAAGAGTGGGCCGCTATGTGTAGATCACGGTGGTCGCCGGATCATTAAA
>CAXHYW010000520.1:0-3707 GCA_964021475.1 uncultured Desulfobacteraceae bacterium
CGCCCAAAAGGCCATCCAACTGCCTTCGGGTAATGAGCAGCCGTCCGTTTTTTCGGACAATACCAACGGCAATTGCCCGGGTCGGCACCCGCTTGGGAATGACCCGCACGGGAAATTGATCCAGGGTGTTTGTTTTAAGGCAGATACACTCATCAGACAAAGGGCAGATCCCGCATTTGGGATGGACCGGGGTGCAGACAAGGGCGCCCAGCTCCATCACCGCCTGGTTAAAGGTGCCGGGGTCGGTTCTTTCCAGGAGCGTTTCTGCCGATGATTTAAACGACTTGTGGGAGGCGGTTTGGTTTGTGGGGTGTTCAAGGCAGAACAGCCTTGCCAGCACCCGCTTGACATTGCCGTCCACCACCGCATGGGGATGGCCAAAAGCAATACTTTGAACGGCCGAGGCAATATAATCCCCCACCCCGGGCAGGGTTAAAAAAGGTGCAAACTGATCGGGAATTTCTCCCGAAAACTTCGTTGTCACAAAAATTGCCGCCCGGTGAAAGTTTCTGGCCCGGGCATAATAACCCAACCCTTCCCAGACCTTTAGCACAACTTCAAGGTCTGCTGTGGCCAGATCCTTGACCAAAGGAAACGCTGCCATAAATTTCAAATAATAGGGGATGACCGTTTTAACCTGAGTCTGCTGGAGCATGACCTCGGACACCCATATGGCAAAGGGGTCACAACTTTCCCGCCAGGGCAGTTTCCGCTGATGGAGCTGATACCATCCCATTAATTGTTTTTGAATAGAATCTATGGTTTCGCAAGAGAGAATCAATGGGGAAAATCCTTTGGGGAAATGGGTTTTGGGTTGAAATTTTTAATCCTTTTTTTAAAGGCTTCCAGGGTGGTGGCGGGACTTCGTCTTTGGAATCGAAGCTGGACATATAGGTCTGTGATGGCAATAATCTCCTGTTTTAAATCCGGTCTTTTTTTAACACAGGCGTTTGCAAAGTCAATGGGTCCCTGGTCCGATTGCCGGGCCATGCCATTTTTGTCAAGCCGTGAACAAAACAAAAAATAGGCATATTGCACCGGATCAAAGCCACCCTTTTTCCGCTGAAACAACCAGACAAGAACCCCTAAAAACCCTGCCAGGCAAACAAGGGCCACCAGTGCCAGAATCAATTGCAACCCCGCAAATCCGCCCCATTTCCCCAGATCGATTTTTCCCAGGCCGATTTTTTCCAGAAACGCTTTTTGTTCAAAATAGGAATACCCGGTGAACCAGGCCTCCCACTTAAGGTTGACCGCGTCCAGGCCAAATTTGAATTTTTCGAAAAAAGAGAGCAGCCTTAGAGAAGATCGGTTGGAGGCAAAAGACCCGTCCGGATTTGTTTCCAATCGCCCGGGTGCCACCGCCAGGGTGGGGTCCACCCTGACCCAGCCGTTTTTACCATCAAGGATCTCCACCCAGGCATGGGCGTAAGCCTGTCGGATGGTCATGAAGTTACCGTAAGGGTTGTGTTCCCCGCCCAGATACCCCCCCACCACCCGGGCGGGAACCGCCATAACATTCATCATGAAGGCAAAGGCCGAGGCATAATGTTCGCAATACCCTTTTTTGTGTTCAAAAAGGAAGTCGTCAATGGGGTGACCCTGGACTTTGGGGGGATTCAGGGTATAGACAAATTGATTTTCCTTAAAATAGTCCAGCAAGGCCTGGGCTTTTTGGGACGGGGTGGTGGCGAGCTCTGCCATTGTCTCGGCCAGTTCCCTGGCCCTTGGATTTTTGTTCTTCGCCGACAAGATAATGGTATTGGCCAAATTACCGGATAAATCATCGGGCAAATCATCGGAAAAGGCGCTCCCGGTTGTGGGAAGAGAATCGCCCGGGTCAATGCCGATCAATGCTTCATCCCTGACAAGTGAGGTGGCGGCATAGCGAATTTTCTGTTTTACCGGCCGCCGGGATTTGAGAATATGTCCAGGGGTAAGCGGCGCCCAGGAAGGGCCTTTAACCGGCCTGTCCAATGCCATCAACCAGGGATTGTTATGGGGCTCCAAAAGAATGGTATAGGAATATTTTTCCCCGGGAAGGGGCAGAGGAGAAGGCGGGTTCAATTGCCCAATTTCCTGGACCGTCCAGGTTTTTCCATCAAAGGCCTGGAACACGATTCCCCGCCAGTAAAGCGCTTGGGCCAAGGGGATGGGGCCATCAAATTCCACCCGAAAGGCAGGCGTCGGGTCCTGACCCAGCCTGGAAACACTTCCCGGGCTCATCCGGTCGGAGAAACCGGTTCTGCCCAGGGTTTTGTCCTCAATCCCGAAAAGACTGCCGGGCAGCCTGGGAAAAAGCAGAAACAGCAGGACCATCAAGGGAATGGCCTGGGCCAGAATTCGCCTGGCCAGGTTCAGGCTGTCCCGAAATTCGGACCCAAGATCATTGATCCGGACAAGGGCCACGGTGGTGACAAATACGCTGAAAAACATATAAAGCACAATAAACATGGATTCCGACCGAAACAGGCTGGTGATAATTATAAAATAGGTTAACAGGAGGGCAATCATCTGGTGGCGATGGGTGGCCATTTCAAAGGGCTTTATAGCTGCCATCAGTACCAGAAGCCCTACAAATGCATCCGCCCCAAGACCTAAACTATAGGTCAGCAGTAGTCCGGCAATCCCGATAAAGGCAAGTAGGTATCGGATATAGGTGTTGGGCAGGGGCCATCCTCTCTTTGACCCCACCAGCATATAGCCCCACATAACAAAACACCAGGCATTGATCCACAGGGGCAATCCCTTCGTATGGGGGGCAATGGCCACCACAAGAGCAAAAATAATGGGAACCACATGGCCGGATTCTTTTTTCATCCGCCCCCCATCTGGGAATCAAACACAGCCAAGGCCTTTAAACAATGGTGTTGATGGGAGTTACCCCGGGCAGGATTTCTGACAAAACCAGGTAACCTTAATCCGTATTCCATCTGCTGCCGGTGGGCGAAAAGGATCATGTCACAAAGCCGGGAAAGCGAGTATTCCATCCCCCTGCCGGACAGGGCATCAAAATCCAGCATGACACAGGGACTGTCTTCTGCTGTAAAATCCTTGATAAACAGTCCCTTGCCCCGGGACAACGCTTTCCAGGAGATCCGGTTGATACTATGCCCGGGTTGATATTGTGTTAACCCCTGGAAATCATCGGGTCCCCCCCGGGCGGTTTCCTCTTCCCCGTCGGGGCGATATCCCCCCCCGGCTGTTTTAAACGGACCCGGGATTGGCCGGGGGTAAACAAGGCAGCTGGCCCCCACCGATAGACGCGCACAAAAGGTAAACAATCCAAAGGGGTAAACACTTTTAACCGTCAGCAAGTTAGGCTGCAAATATCCCCGATCCATGGCAGGCAGCCTCATTTGAAGAATTGTCTCCCGGTCAATGGATACCAAGATTGGGGGGGCACCCAGGGCGAATGTCACGGACCGGCAGCAGGTTTTGCACGGCCTGACCCGGACAGGGAAAATGGCAGTCTGACCGGCAAATACCGGCACAGGGGATAAAAAATCTATCTGGATCCCCACAAGATTTTTAAAGGAATGAAAAATGGAAATCAGGGCCATGCCGCCCAGAAGAAAAACAAGGATAAACCCGGCATTGTTGTTGTAATTAATGGACCCCAGTAGCATGGCAATGAGGATGCCCAGAAACAAAAATCCGTGCTGGGTGGGACGAACAGAAAACTGCTTCCGGTTCAATTTCATATC
>CAXHYW010000521.1:0-3697 GCA_964021475.1 uncultured Desulfobacteraceae bacterium
TTTTAAATGGATTTATACTCAATTTTTCCCGATATCACAACCATTGCAACCGGGGTAAGTCCCCCAAGGTAGCAAAGATCTGCAGGGGTGTCGATATCCCAAACAACCAGGTCGGCATCCTTTCCGATTTCAAGGCTTCCTTTTTTATGGTCCAGCCCGAGGGCCCTGGCCCCGTTGAGGGTGGCGCCTGCCAATGCCTCTTCACAGGTCAGCCCAAAGAGCAGGCACCCCATGTTCAATATAAGCGTCATGGCGTGGACCGGACTTGTGCCAGGATTTAGGTCCGTTGAGACGGCCATGGGGATCTTAAATTTGCGCAACAGGTCAACCGGCGGTTTTTGGGTTTGCCTTAAATAATAAAAGGCTCCCGGCAGTAGTACGGCAGCGACATTTTTTTTGGCCATTTTTTGGGCCCCATGGGGGGACAGATACTCCAGGTGATCACAGGAAAGGGCATTAAATTCTGCGGCCAGAGCCGCCCCGTCCATGTCGGATAATTGCTCGGCGTGGAGTTTGACCCGAAGGCCTAAATCTTTTGCCGCCATAAATACTTTTTGGGTCTGGTCCCGGGAAAAGGCAATGTGTTCACAAAAAACATCCACCCCCGTGGCAATGGCCTGGTCTTTAACCCTTGGCAGCATATCCTTTATGACAAGGTTCACATAATCCTCCGGGCGGTTTTGGTATTCCGGCGGCAGGCTGTGGGCCCCTAAGAAAGTAGGTTCAATATGCTGGGGGAAACTTTTGTTGAGCAGGTTGATGACGGACAGTATCTTGAGTTCCGTGTCAAGGTCCAGTCCATACCCTGATTTTATCTCCACACAGGTGATGCCTTGTTTGAGAAAGATGTCCATTCGTTGTGACCCTTGAGCGAACAATTCATCCTGGGTGGCAGAGCGGGTGGCGCTGACCGTTGATTTGATCCCGCCGCCTTTGCTGGCAATCTCTTCATAACTGGCGCCCCCCAGTCGCATTTCAAACTCATGGGATCGGGAGCCTGCCCAGACCAGGTGGGTATGGCAGTCCACAAACCCTGGCAGGATCCATTGGTTTTGGCAGTCAATTACCTTGCAGGCCAATTTTTCAGGGGCATGGGGCAGGTCGGATAGTTTGCCTGTCCAGGATATTTTTTCCCCGGTTACCCCCAGGGCGGCATTTAAAATATTGTGATAGTTACCATTTTCCATGGTGGCCAGATGGCAGTTGATAAACAGCTTGTCAATGGTCTTTGGAAAGGGTTTTATGGGTATTTCGGGCAGAGTCATGTTGATTTTTCCCTTATTTGATTTTCCCTTATTCGATGTTACCCAGGTTTGATTTTTTCTGGTTTCATTTTCCTTAAGGGTGGTGTTGACATTTTTATTGGGATTGGATACTACTTGTCTATACAAGTATAGAAGTGAAGTCAAGAATTATTGAAATCCAATTTTAACAAACAGGATGGGACGTGGGAAAATTAGATCAGCCCTATGCGCTGTATGAACGAATAAAAAAAAGTGTTGTCAAAGATATTGAGTCAGGACAATTAAAGTCAGGAGACAAGGTCCCTTCAGAAACCCAACTTGCCAAGGCATTTAATGCCTCCCGGATGACGGCCAACCGGGCCTTAAAAGAGCTCACCGAAGAGAATCGAATTCTAAGGGTCCAGGGAGTGGGAACCTTTGTGGCAAAACCCAAACCAGAAGCATCTTTGCTGACGATCAAGAGTATTGCCCGGGAAATTTCGGACTGGGGGGGCGTCCATTCCTGTGAGATTTTGTTGTTGAAAGAAGAGCGATTGTCCCGTGAAATCGCCACTCGGATGGATTTGGTTGAAGACGATCGTATTTTTCATTCCATTATTCTGCACAAGGACAGAGGGGTCGGGGTTCAGTATTCTGAACGGTATATCAATCCGACGGTGGCCCCTTTGTACCTGGACCAGGATTTTAAACAGATCACCCCCAGTGATTACCTGCTCAAGGTGGCACCCATTCAGGAAGCTGAACACGTTATCGAAGCTGTTAGAGTCAGTAAAACCATTCAGCACTATTTAAACATAGCACCGGAAGATCCCTGTTTATCACTGACCCGCAGAACCTGGTCTTTTGATCGGGTGGCCACCTATAGCAAAATTATTTCTCCGGGTTCACGGTATAAACTCAAAGGAAATTTCAGCCGGTGATAGCCCTTCTAAGACGAAGCAATTGGCCCATAAATCCGGTAACCAAAAACCGGTAAACCAAAAATCGGCAAACCTATAATCGGTAAACCACAAAGAGGACACAGATGACCCAAAAAATAATTCTAAACGGAGAGAAATTTCAGTTGGAAGAGCTTCTGGCCATTGCACGTCAGGGGGTGGAAGTCGCTATTTCCGTTGAATCGGAAGCAAGGATAAATAAAGCCAGACAATTGGTGGAGAAATGGGTGAATGACGGCGTCAGAATATATGGGGTGACGACGGGTTTCGGGGCTTTGTCCAATGTGACCATCTCCCTTGAAGATACCAAAAAACTTCAGAAAAAGATTTTGTTAAGCCATTCCGCTGGCATGGGAAATCACGTGGAAGATGATGTGGTCAGGGCCATGATGGCCCTGCGTATCAATGATTTTTGCCGGGGCAATTCTGGACTTCGCCTGGAAACCATTGAAAAATTGGCTGCCCTTTTAAACACCGGTATCATACCGGTGGTGCCGGAAAAAGGATCTGTGGGTGCCAGCGGGGATCTGGTGCCCATGGCCCATTTGTCTTTGGTTCTCATCGGAGAGGGAGAAGCCTTTGTGGACGGAGTGCGCATGACAGGTGCCAAAGCGCTTGCAAAAAAATCAATATCGCCCCTGGAATTGGCAGCAGGTGAAGGTCTTGCTTTGATCAACGGTACCCAGTTCATGATTGCTCTGGGGTGTCTTGCCCTCCATGATGCCTTGAATTTGTGTAAGCATGCCGACATCGCGGCCAGCATGAGTCTTGAAACCCTCATGGGAACCCGAAGCGCCTTTGATCCCAGGATTCACAGGGCCCGTCCCCATGTAGGTCAGATGAAGGCCGCCCAGAACATGCTCAAGATGACAGAGAATTCAGAAATCATCTCCTCCCACCAGGATTGCTCCCAGGTTCAGGACGCCTATACCCTGAGGTGCTCTCCCCAGGTCCATGGGGCTTCCTGGGATGCCTTTTCTTATGTGGAACGGGTGATCCGGGTGGAAATGAATTCCTCCACGGAAAACCCCCTTATTTTTCCTGAATCCGAAGAATTTTTATCGGGTGGTAATTTCCATGGTCAGCCCCTGGCCCTGGCCTGTGATTTTCTGGGCATTGCTATAGCCGAACTTGCCAATATTTCCGAACGGCGTATTGAACGGCTGGTCAATCCACAATTATCAGGGCTTCCGGCCTTTTTGGTGGAGGATGGGGGGCTCAATTCCGGGTTTATGATTGCCCAGTATGCCGCAGCTTCCCTGGTTTCAGAAAACAAGGTGCTTGCCCATCCGGCTTCCGTGGATTCCATTCCCACCTCAGCCAACAAGGAAGACCATGTGTCCATGGGGGCCTTTGCCGCCAGAAAGTGCCGTAATATTGTGGACAATACTGAGAATGTGATTGCCATTGAACTGCTTTGCGGGGCCCAGGCCATTGATCTGTTTACCAATTTCAAGGCAGGGGACGGAACCCTGGCAGCCTATGAGGTGATCAGAGGAAAGGTGGATTATAGAA
>CAXHYW010000522.1:0-3681 GCA_964021475.1 uncultured Desulfobacteraceae bacterium
TTTGTTGGCCATTTTTTTTTAAGAGATTGATGTCAATGGTGTCTGATTTTTTATTCTCAGCCGCAACCGATTCAAGTTTGTTTTTGAGAGTTGTTTTGTTGTCCTCGGTCACAAGATCAAATAGATTCAGAGACAAAAATTCTTTTTTTGTGTACCCCATATACTCACACAGAATATGGTTCACATGGGTAAATTTACGGGTTATAAAATCAATTTCGAATATTCCCGCCGGGACATTATCAAATAATTGTCTGTATTTGTTTTTGCTTTCCAGTAATAAAGCCTGGGCATGCTTCCGTGTTTTGATTTCAAGTTCTAACTGGGTGGTTCTTTCTTGCACTCGGTTTTCCAGATTTTGATTGGCTTTGCGGACGTTCTCCTTTTCCTCTGTTAACAGCTGGGTTAGAAAAAAATCACGGCGATCATACCTTTCCATGGAATAGCAGGCCAGCATACCCACAACATTGGCGCTTATAAAAAAGAAATTATTGTTGATAATGATTGGCCATGGTGTCTGGGCGATGGCAATGGCTGCCACCTCATAGAGCAAAACAACCATCCAGGAACCCAGACAGGCCCAGAGAAACCGTACACGAACAAAGGTATATCCAAAAATAAAAATCAAAATCAAACCGGCATAGTAGGAATAGCTGATGGGAGGGGGCGCGATGAGGATCATCATGATAATACCGCTGCCTGACATAACGATGAGTCCGGCCAAAATCGGTTGGATCCGTTGCTGCACTATTTTGAAACGGGTAATGATGGCGACCAGTAAAATGCCCGGGCAGACAAATCCATAGCGGATAGCCCAGATTAAATGTTTTTTATCGGGGATGAGAATGGCATCCAACACGCCGAAAAGAGCATAAAGAAGGCAAGCTAAAATCAGGGCGATGCGAATATGTGTAAGCGATTTTTCAAGGTATTCGCGTTGATACCTTGCCTCAAAATGTTTGACAGGTCCTGAAAAATGAAGAGAAAAAGGGTTTAGATGCATCCGCTTAAAATCGAGCAGGTGATGGGGCACTTCTGCTGGATTTGAATTGTCTATTTTCATACGCATGGAAATAAAAGTTTTACGATAAAATGTCAAGATCCATCGACCCTCCAACGAAAAAGGCTGTTGGATAATTGGCAGGTTTTTGATATACTTTTTGTTTTTCAAATTTGTTTAAAAATTATCTATTATTGTAACTATTGCTACAAAATGTTTGGTTCCAATGTCGTATGGTGGGAAAAAATTGAGAGTAACTAGCAAAATCACACTAAACAAGGAAAAAGAGACATGAAAATTTTAGCGATATCAGGAAGTCCGCGTATGGAAAAACGATCCTCTACACTTAAGCTTGTCAAAGCGGTTGCAGAAAACACAGGGTGTGAGTATGACCTTGTTTCCCTGGCAGGTAAGAACATACAAGGGTGCATTGGCTGCATGGGTTGTGCCGATGATAATATATGTAAATTAAAAGATGATTTTACCCCTTTGAGGGACAAAATTGTAAAAGCGGATGCCTATATTCTTGGGGGCTGTAATTTCTTTTCCACTCTCAATGCAAACATGCATAGTTTTTTGGAACGCTGGTATCAGTTTCGTCATAAAGAAAATAAAGAACTTTGGGGAAAACCTGCTGTGACGGTCTCAGTAGGAGGGAGGCAGACAGATGTTGTTGCTAAAATTTTGGAGCAATTTTGCATGTATAATTTTATTCAAGTAGTCGATAGAGCGGAAGGTTTGGGCGCTCCCGGTTGTTTTTATTGCGGATATGGTGAGACATGTAAAGTCGGGGCTATCCACGCCCAACACGGAGATGGGTTTAAAATAACCAAAGACAATACCCCTTGTGTAAGCAAGGATGCGGCATGCATGGAAAAAGCATGTCAAGCAGGAAAAAACCTTGGTAAAATTTTAAAAGATGGCCATGATAGAAATAAGGCAACCCAAGAGGTAAGAGAGGCGCTGATGGCCATGAGGCTATTTAAAAAACCAGATGAAGCCCTTTAAAGAGGAACCGATAAAACCAATGATTTTTAACGCTTGTTACAGAACGTTCAAGTTATAAAATTGGCGGCCCTAAGCTACTAAATTAATAGAATTGTTTGTAATAATGCTTTAGGCATGGAGGACACAAAAATGACTTGCCTGTGTAAACAGATTGCAGGGAATGACATTGAGCTATCATCCACTTGTATTGGCAGCCTCTGGATATTTGAAAGCCTTGCGCCCAAAGATATTGAAGCACTCTCCCAGAAAGCATTGAGAAAAAAGATGACAAAAGGGCAATCAGTATTTTTGCAGGGTGATTCAGCCGATGAGGTGTTTCTTATCAAGGGGGGACGTATTAAGCTCACCAAAGTTCTTAAAAATGGCACGGAGCTGATGCTCGATATACGCAAGGCAGGTGACTTTGTAGGAGAGAATATGTTCTCTGAAGAAGGCCAGTATCCTGTCAGTGCTATTTGTCTTGAAGATACATTGACATGTGGTTTTACTCGAAGCCAATTTGAAGAATTGGTGCTAAAGCACCCCAGGGTTGGTCTCCAGGTCATTAAAACCCTTAGTGAAAGGATTTCCAAGCTTACCGACCGGGTAGGCAACCTTGCGGTGGCAAATATTGAGGATCGCCTCTATAGGGTTCTGAGCAATGTTGCAAAAGAACATGGGGCGCAAAGTCCCCAGGGTGTGATGATTCAGTTTCCTTTGACCCATGAAGATCTTAGTTTTTTAACGGGTGCCCATAGGGTTACGATTACCCGGGCCATGAAAGCACTTAAAAAAGCGGGGAAAATTATTCTTGAAGATAGACGGCTCATCCTGCCTGCTTTAAAGATTGCTTAGGACCGCAGATAAAGCCAAAGAATTTACAAAAGCGCTTTTTGCATAAAAATTGAATGGATTCAGCACCCAGTGTGATGGGGGAATTCTTGATTCCCCCATAAATATTAGTGGAGCAGACCGATCTTTTTTAATTTGTCGACCACAATTTCTTTGTTAAAAGGCTTGATCATATACCCATTGCATTTTCCCATGCAGGCTTTAACCGTTTCCATATCGGAGTGGGAGGTTACCATGAGAATTTTGGTGCACTCCTCTTCGTCCAAGCCCTTTTCCTTTTCCATCTTTCGAATGGTGCTCAATACTTCTATTCCGCTAATGTCCGGCATGGAAACATCCAGGGTGATCAAATCATATGGTTGCCATTGTTCCAGGGCTGTCTTTATGGCACTCAATGCGGCTTTCCCACTTTGAACCCCCTCACAGGTGCCAAAATCGGTACTGATTCTCATCATTTTTTTCCGACTGACGATTTCATCGTCCACAACAAGAATTTTCATTCATAATTTCCTTCATTTGTACAAATAATATTTGATGTTTTTGAGTTTGTTTTTTTTTGTTTTCCAAAAGAGTATAACATATTTTTTATATTTTTGAGTTAATTGTTTTTTTGGGGGGGAACAATGCCAGCCCCACCCCGGATAAAATGGTGGCAGAAGCGATAAAAACCCTCAGGCTCAAGGTCTCTGATAAAAAAAATATCCCGCCGGCCGTTGCAATCACCGGCACGGTCAGTTGGATACTTGCTGCCCGGATCGGGGAGAGTCCTTTTAAGGCCGCATACCAGATGACATAGCAGATCGGAAGAGCGTCGTGTAGGGAAAGAGTGTGCCCCTATGTGTAGA
>CAXHYW010000523.1:0-3675 GCA_964021475.1 uncultured Desulfobacteraceae bacterium
GCTTTCCCCTTTTTTAAAAAACACCGCTGTATAGAATTTCCACACCAATGTGGAAATATCCTCTCAAAAAAAAGGGATCATAGCCAATTTTTGTTTTTGGTCGATTCGTCTTTTGTTAGAAGTTTGTATTTGACGGCCCCCCCCCCATACCGGGGAAAATCGCTGTTTGTCCTCTAACCTATGCATAACGCAGCCCTAACATTTCTTTTGTATCTTCCCATAACACCCGATGCTTTCAGGAATAAACTTTTACAGCTTAGGATATAAAATGATGGAACTTAAGGATGATGAATGGATCAATCGACTTGCCAAAGTGGATCATGCATTTCAGCCCGTCGTTAACATCCACACTGGTAATACCTTTGGATTTGAAGCATTGCTCCGCTGCCACTCAGCGGCAGGTTTCTCCTCCATTGATCAACTTTTCGACACGGCCTATGAACAGGGACTGCTGCACCAGGTGGACCTTGTTTTAAGGGAAAAAGCCCTGAAAAAATTTGCGGCATTCAAGAAAAAAAACCATGTAAAATTGTTTTATAATCTGGACAACCGGCTTTTTGATTCCATGGACTATGCACCGGGAAACACCAAGGCTATCCTTGATACCCACGGGTATTCCCAGGATGATATCTGCTTTGAAATTTCTGAAAAGCATAAATTCCATGACAATCGGGATGCATCTAAAATTCTGGCGGCCTACCGTTCCCAGGGATTCAAAATAGCTGTGGATGATTGCGGCACTGGATTTTCAGGTCTCCAGCTCGTCTATTATATCGAGCCCGATTATATTAAAATCGATCGGTTTTTTGTTCAAAACATGGAAAATGACCCCAAAAAAAGGCTGGTGGTCTCCACCCTTGTCAATTTTGCCCATTTAATGGGAAGCCTGGTGCTGGCAGAGGGGGTGGAAACCCTGGAAGAGTATGCCCAGTGCAAGGAGATCGGCTGTGACATGATCCAGGGGTATTTTGTCCAGCGTCCCACAAGAAAGATGGCAGAGCTCAAACCCCGGTATGAAATGATTGCAGAGATTTCCCGGGTGGAACGTCGCAACGGGTCCTTTAAGGACCGATCCCTCATCGCTGGTGAAATCAAATATATCAAACCGGTTTTTTGTGACTGCGATATTCTCACGGTCATTGACCGGTTCAGAGAAGAAGAAAACACCTCTTTTCTCCCGGTTATTAACCGGCACGAAGAACCGGTGGGGGTGATCCGGGACACATCCTTCAAGGAATATATGTATTCAAAATTCGGCCGACAGCTCCTGGAAAATCCTTCCTTTGGAAAAGATATTGCCCGGTTTATCACCAAGATCCCCACTGCAGACATCCATTCTTCCGTTGAAAAGCTCATTGAAACCTATACCCATTACAATAACAATGAAGGGCTTATCATGGTGGATGACACAAAATATGTGGGCCTTTTGAGTACCAAGGCCCTGCTCAAGCTTATCAATGAGAAAAACCTCACCCTGGCCCGGAACCAGAATCCTTTGACCCGGCTACCGGGCAATACCATGATCCATGAATATTTTTCCGAGAGCCTGGCGGATCTGACGACGGTCTTTCATTTTATCTATTTTGATTTCGACAATTGCAAACCCTATAATGATTTATACGGCTTTAGAAACGGGGATCGCCAAATTTTGATGTTTGCCGATCTGTTAAAAAAAGCCGGCATGTCTGAAAACCGGTTCATCGGTCATGTGGGGGGGGATGATTTTTTTATGGGGATCAAGGGTGCCGCCAAAATGGATGTGACATCGGAGATGCGCAGGCTTGCCCATACCTTTAAGAAGAATGCCGAAAGTTTTTATGACAAAAAATCCCTGGAGAGCGGGGTTATCCTGGCAAAGGACAGGGATGGAGTGATGTGCGAAATCCCATTGATGACAGTGAGCGTTGCCATCCTTGAGTTGCCAAAGGGCGTTGCGCGGGACTGCTCCATCGAAGAGGCAGGCAATATTATTGCCCATCTGAAAAAAGAAGCCAAACAGTCTGAGTCCGGAATTTCCCATGCCAGCATCATGGAATTCTTAAGCAGGAAAATGATGAACCCATCCCCTGGTGAAACCCAATTTACCTTTAACCGCAACCCGGATCAGTGCCGGGATCTGGCACTTGTGGAAAATCTTCTTGACGGGCTTGGGCCAGGATCAAAAAACAAAAAAAATGCTTTTCCGAAAGGGAATAAAAAACATGAACATAACCGCTATTAAACCGCATGGAACCAAATTAAAACCCGATTGGCTGTCCGTCGGGCTCAAAATAATGATTGGCGTGGGGCTGATTTCCAATCTTTGTATTGGCTTGCTGATGTATGTAAATGTCACCGCCTTTTCCCAGATTGCAGTGAGAACCAATCAATTGCTGGAGGTGAATGCTTCCATGAATGAACACTTAAGATCCTGTATTTTTAATCTTCAGCAAAAATATATGGAAATTCCCAAAATGCTGGCATCGGATGCCAAAGAACAGATTTCTGACTGGATCAGGACAAGTTTTCCCCTCGCAAAAGAAGAAACCATAAAGGGGGCGGATCATTACCGGCATTTTTTTAACCGCTCCCAGCGAAGGGATATTTTAAAAGGGCATTTTATTCTTCAGCAGGAAAGCGGGCAGGTAGTTGTGTCAAAAGCCATGCTGAATACTGATGGGACCTTTTCCGATATGATTTCCCGCATCCAGCTCAAAAGTGAAACACCTGAACAAGACATTGAAAAAATTAAGAATTATATTGATACAGCCACAGAATCGGTTGACCGTGAAGGGGCTTTAACCCAGCGAGTGATAGCGCTCAAAAGCCTGCTGGCAGATGAAGCCCTCGGGGCTGAAATATCCAGAAATGAAATTTTATATAAAGTTGAAGATCTTCAACGGCAACAGGCGGCCCTGGTCCAATACCGGCAGGAGAAACGAAATACCATCGGTTTCATTGCCCTTCTAGCAATCTTGGTCAACATTGTTATGCTTCACCTGATGGTGCGTCTCGTTGTTGAACGGCCATTAAAACGCCTGACACAGTCCCTGGAAAAAATTAACCAGGGGGAAACCGTTCCTATCCCCTTCCAGAAGCAAAAGGACAGGATCGGAATTTTGGCCAGGGCGATCAAGGACTTCCAAGGCGCCCTCATAACCCTGCAACGAGAAGATTGCCGGAAAAAAAAGGAACGAATCATAATCGAGGATCTTGTCTGCAAAATGTCCGACTTGATCGATGGCCTTCAAAAGAAAGCCTTTAGAATGAAGGATACCGCCAATGAACTTAATGTGCTTGCAGCGGACATGGAAGACCAGACCCTTGGGGCAACGCAGTCCGCCTCAAAAACAGTGGCCCGGACCGACAGGGTCACAGACTCAACCCAGCAGCTTCAGTCTGGTGTGGCAGATATCCGTGCCCAGGTATCCAGGCAGAATGAACTGATAGGAGATATCAACAGGGTCACCCAGACGTCCAGGCAGGATATCTGTGAATTGACAAGGGCATCAGACCAAATCAATGAAATCGTTCAAATTGTGAAAAAAATTGCAGGAGATACCAAGCTTCTATCACTAAATGCAAGGATTGAGGCTACCAGATCCGGTGCTGCCGGAAAAGGGTTTACCGTAGTGGCAAGAGAAGTCAAAATGCTTTCCCTTCAGACCGAGGCGGCCAACCAAGATATTGCAGAAA
>CAXHYW010000524.1:0-3672 GCA_964021475.1 uncultured Desulfobacteraceae bacterium
AAGGATCTCAGTTTGATCCGGAAATAGTAGATGTGTTTTTAAACTCCATTGGAGCCATTGTCGATATTAAGAACAAGTTTACGGACGAACACCTTCTCAGGAAGGCAATCAGATAAAGCAATAATCTTTCGGAAAAAAGGTGAGCTTTATGTCTATAAAATCCTCAGTTTGGTGGGGCTCACCTGGACCCGACGATAAGTACCGCTTATTTCTTTTGTCTGCCTTTTTTGAAGTCATAGCCAGTCACTATATATACCATCTAAACTAGCTAATAACTCGATGATTATTTGTCTGCCTGAAAAGCGAAGATATGAAAATATAATTAGGTTTGCAGTGAATCTCAATTTATTGTAATGTCTTTTTAAATGAGTCTACTTATAAGATTTAAATCGCTCCGATATTTTATAGGTTAGGAATTTCGTCAATAATGACAGATGTCTCTGAACAAGTTGAGTTAGCATATGCGTATTAGGACTTTTATAATTCTTATTCTTTTGTTTATAATTGCCGTCTCCATTAGGGTTCATGCTGAAGACTCGCTTGAACCTGACCATGTTCTTTTATTAAATTCGTATAACCAGAGAATGACCTGGGTAAAAGATATTATAAGAGCAGTTGAAGATGTCCTTGATCCGGATAACAATAATATTGTTCTTCATATATCTAATATGGATTCGAAACAGTTTCATTCCCCTGAATATTTTGATTCTTACAAAAGCTATTTGAAAAACAAATACATGAACAGTAACTTTTCTCTTATTCTCTCTTCTGATAATAATGCTTTTGATTTTCTTAGGAAAAATCGAGACGACCTTTTTCCTGACGTTCCCGTGGTTTTTTGCGGTGTGAATAATTTTAAAGATGAACAGATAAAAGGATCAGACAAATTTACAGGTGTTGCTGAAGTGTTTTCAGCACGGAAAACTGTTGAAATGGCCTTGAAGCTGCATCCTGAGACTAAAAAAGTCTTCATTGTAAATGACTATCTTGAGACAGGAAGGGCCTGGCAAAGGGATATATATATGACTTTGGCCGATATGAAAGATGAGATCAAGATTACTTATGCAAAAAATTTAGCAATGGAAGAACTGCAGGCAACAATAGCCAGTCTTGATCAAAATACAATTGTTCTTTTGGGCGTTTATTTTGCAGATAGGGACGGAAGATATTTTACATATGAGAAAGTCGGCGCAATGATTTCAGGCGTCAGCCATGTGCCGGTTTATTGTCTGCTTGAATTCAATATGGGCAAAGGTGTTGTGGGTGGAGAAGTAATAAGCGGTTACTACCAGGGACAGGCCATGGCAAATATCGGTAGACGAGTTCTGGAAGGCGAAGCCCCAGACAACATTCCTGTGCTATTAAAGGGCGCAAACAGGATAATATTTGATTATCAACAAATGAAAAGGTTCGAGTTGTCTGAACTGTCTATTCCGGATGGAAGTGTTGTGATTAATAAACCGTTTTCTGTATTTCAGGAATATAAAAAACAAATTATTGCCATTATGACAATGATCGTTTCCCTTGTTATTACAATCGTTGCTCTTATCCTAAATATTTTACGGCGTACCAGGGCTGAGGAGGCTTTGCGGGTGTCTCATGAAAGATTTCTCACAGTACTGAACAGTCTTGATGCCACTATATATGTTGCTGATATGGAAACATATGAAATCCTTTTTCTTAACAAATATATGATTGAGAGTTTTGGTGAGGATATGACCGGTAAAGTTTGCTGGGAAGCTTTTAGAGGAGAATCAGGCCCATGCCTGCATTGCACCAATGATCAATTGGTTGATAGTCATAAAAACCCCACCGGCGTTTGTGTCTGGCAAGGTAAAAACCCTATCACCGGCAAATGGTATATTAACTATGATCGGGCAATAGAATGGACCGATGGGCGTATGGTAAGACTTCAGATCGCAACTGATATTACTGAAAGAAAGCGAACTGAAGAGGAATTAAAAAAGAGTGAAGAACGATATCGAGAGTACTTTGAAGAAAATATTTCAGGAACTTATATCGCAAATATAGAAGGAAAATTGATAGCCTGCAATAAAGAATACAGAAGAATTTTTGGATTTGACAGCACTCAGCATGCACTGAATACACCTATCAGCAAACTTTTTGTAGATTCTGATGAGAGAGTTAACTTTTTAAGTCTGATTAAAAGAAAAAAACGAGTGACAGGCTATGAGCCAAATTTAAAGAGAATAGATGGAAAACCTATTCACCTGGTTGAAAATGCCTCAGGAGTGTTTGATGATGATGGTAATTTAAAACATATTCGAGGATTTCTACTGGATGTTACTGAACAAAAAAGACTTGAAACCCAACTCCAGCAGGCGCAAAAAATGGAGGCTATCGGCACACTGGCAGGTGGCATAGCCCATGATTTTAACAATATTCTTTTTCCCATTTTAGGTCATACAGAAATACTGCTTCAAGATATTCCTGATGATAGCCCGACGCACGATACATTAAAAAAAATATTCAAAGGTGCAATAAGAGCCAGAGATCTTGTAAAACAAATCCTTACCTATTCTCGTCAGGATAATTTTAAACTCACAACAATAAAGCTGCAGCCGATAGTCAAGGAGGCATTAAAATTCATCCGGTCTACTATCCCTACAACAATTAAGATCAGTATGGATATCAATAATCAATGTGGAAGTGTTAAAGCTGATCCTACACAAATTCACCAAATAGTAATGAATCTTACAACGAATGCTTATCATGCCATGGCTGAAACAGGTGGGGAATTGAAAGTGAGTCTAAAAGAAATCGAAATTAAAGAACAAGAGTTAACAAACCCCGAGATAGTGCCTGGAGTTTATACCCGTCTTAGAGTTACAGACACAGGCATTGGAATGGATAAAGAGTTGACTGAAAAAATTTTCGATCCTTTTTTTACTACTAAAGAAAAGGGCAAGGGCACCGGGATGGGACTTTCTGTAGTACACGGTATTGTCACGAGTATGAATGGAATTATACAAGCATTTAGCGAACCTGGTAAAGGAACAGAATTTAATGTTTATTTTCCGATAGAAAAGAATCCTTCTGCTAAGCAGAAAAATCGTAAAAACCAGTTCCTCCCCACTGGTAACGAGAAAATTCTGCTTGTCGATGATGAAAAAGACATAGTTACAATGGAAAAACAGATGTTAGAACGGTTGGGATACCAAGTTACAGCTTGTATCAGCAGCATGGAAGCTCTTGATACTTTTCGTCATAACCCCGATAAATTTGATATGGTTATTACAGATATGGCTATGCCGAATATGTCGGGAGAAAAGTTGGCTTCTGAATTGGTTACAATATGCCCTGATATTCCTGTACTGCTTTGTACAGGGTTTAGTGAAACAATGATCGAAACAAGGTCAGCATCCTTAGGTATTAAGGGGCTTTTATTGAAGCCAATTGTGATGACGGATCTTTCTCAAAAGATCCGTGAAATATTAGATAAAAATAAATAGTCATTATTAAATTTTACATCATCTGAGATTGTCTGCCAGATCTCCTGAGATTCCGTGCCGCGTTTCACAAGGAGAAGGATAAAAGCCGATACTCAACCATGGGTTGCAGCCAGTTTTTTAAACATGCTGGCAAGGCCTGTGGTTAGGGTATAGATGTTTTCGATGGGCAGATTTTTATCTGCGGTGTTGTCAAAAAACA
>CAXHYW010000525.1:0-3671 GCA_964021475.1 uncultured Desulfobacteraceae bacterium
CCATGCTGGAAGATGCCTGTCATAGCCAGACCCCTGTCGAAGGCAAGGTGACCGAGGTTATCAAAGGGGGATTTAATGTGGACATCCTGGGGAAAAGGGCCTTTTGTCCTGTCAGTCAGATAGATGTTCGGTATGTGGAAACTCCGGAAGATTACCTGGGACAAAGTTTTCATTTTTTAATATCCCGGTTTGAAGAAAAGGGAAGAAATATTGTGGTTTCCCGTAGAGACCTTCTCAATGAACAGATTAAAGAGGAGCAAAAAATCTTTTTGGCCAAGGTGGCTGAAGGGGATGTCGTCCAGGGACGCGTGTCCAAGCTTATGCCCTTTGGTGCTTTTATTGAACTGGCTCCCGGGGTTGAAGGCATGGCCCATATTTCAGAATTGAGTTGGTCCCGGGTGGAAAAAGCCGATGAGGTGGTCCAGACCGGGGATATGGTGAGTGTTAAACTGCTTAAAATTGAGACCAGGGAAGGGGATACCCCCAAAATTTCCCTTTCTATCAAACAGGTGGACGCCAACCCCTGGGATAGTATGGGAAGTGCATTTAAGCCGGGAGACCAGGTCATGGGGAAAGTGGTTCGTCTGGCTGCCTTTGGTGCCTTTGTGGAGCTTGCGCCGGGGGTGGATGGTCTGGTTCACATAAGTGAAATGAGTCATACCAAAAGGGTGCTTCGGCCCGAGGATGTGGTCCAGCAGGGAGAACAGGTCCAGGTGGTGATCAAGGCCATTGATCAGACCACCAAGCGGATCTCTTTGAGTATCAAGGATGGAATGGGAGATCCCTGGACAGGGGCCAGTACCAAATATATCCCGGGGTCGGTGGTGACCGTCGCCCTTGAAAAGAAAGAAACATTTGGGTTGTTTATGAATCTGGAACCGGGTGTGACCGGCCTGATGCCCATATCAAATATCCGGAACGCTTCCAATTCAGCCGAGTATGATAAACTGAAACCCGGCGATTCGGTTCAGGTACTTGTTCAGGAGGTTGACGAGGACAACAGAAGAATCACCCTGGCATCTCCGGATCAAAAAGATACCGGGGATTGGAAACAATTTGCCCAGGTTCAGAAAAAAGAGACCATGGGAACCATGGCAAGTCTTTTCCAGGAGGCCATGGACAAGAAAAAATAAGCCAAGGACCGCAGATAAAATTTGCGGTCCTAAGCCTTTGCCTTGGGAGAACACCCCGGGTGGAACGAGTTTGCTTTATCTTTTTTGCTGCCCCCTTCTGTTTGAAGGGGGCAGTTGTTTTTCTGCCCAGAGACGGCCCATTTTCCCCAGCAGATGATACAGGGGCAATCCCAGTGGAATGGCTTTTTTGGTGAATCGGCTTAAATAGGCCAGTTCGATCAGTATCTCATACAGTTCCTGGAGGGTGGGTGCCTCTATGTGAAGATCCGCTCCTTTTTGGTAAAATCCCCAGCGGGCCGCAATGACCCGGGCGGCCTTTTTTCCGTCCCTCATGGTGACCTTCCCATGGAAGGGCCCCGGGGGATCATAGATTCGGGATCCCTTGTTCTTCAGTGCCGCCACCGCCCGGATTGCCAGTTCTTCTCTCCAGGAAATGACATCAAAAGAGGGCCAAAATTTATCAATGGCAAAACAGGAGATCCCTTCAATCGTTGTGGCGGCATAATGGCAGGCAATGGGACAACCGGAAAAAAAAAGTGGTGCCATCCCAAAGGGTGCCAGGGCTGCTGAAAAAAGCTGGGCTTCGGACATCAGGCGTCCATTGACCATGAGCCGGGAGATCCTGGAGGTCAATGTATGGGGCAAAAATCCCCTGGCCCCGGATGGGGCATGCATCCCCACCATGATGATACCGCTTGCATCCGGGGGATTTCCCATTCCCGGAACAGGCCCCAGGGCATAGCCCTGAACCAGGGTGGCCCTGGGGTCAATATAGTGGGGAAACAGGTTGTAACCGGTTCGGTGGAAATCTTTTACAAAAACGTGTTGAACCCCGGCATCGAACAGAGCCGCTACAACGGCATTGACATCAAGGCTCATTTCCCGGCAGGCCCGGGGCCATCCCCTGCCCATGAAAGAGGAAGCCCCATAATCCAGGCAACCTGAACTGCCTTCAATATCGGCAATGATGAGAATTCTTTTGTGGCCAATGCTTTTCTTATCCATGATAATTTCTCCTGCTATTTATGGCTTTTATCTTTAACCGAACCTCTTTCCAGCGTTCCTTTTCTACTCGGTCGGCACTCTTGGTTTGCCGGTCAGATAAATATGCCAATTCACGTTTCATTTTTTGGTAGCTATCCAACCGGTCTTTTCGGATGGTGTTTATCGATAGGCCATGAAGTACCTGACAGCCAGGTTCATGGGTGTGGCTACAATTGTGAAAATGACATGTTCTCGCCAGGTTTTCTATCTCGGGGAAGGCAACATTCAAGCCACCGCCATCATCCCAAAATCCTATCTCTCGTATGCCGGGATTGTCAATCACCATTCCGCCTTGGGGCATCATGATAAGGTTACGGCTGGTGGTGGTATGTTTCCCTTTTCCCCCATGTTCACTTACCAAATTTGTGGCCTGTATGGTTTTGCCAGCCAGGCAATTCACAAGGGTGGATTTACCCGCTCCTGAAGATCCAATCATGGCAATTGTTTGGCCGTGTAAAAGATAGGGCGCCAATGACGCCAATCCGAGTGAGTCCAGTGCGGAGACAAGGTGCACCGGAACGCCGAAGGCCATAGTTTTTACTTCATTAACATAACATTCAGGATCTTGATGAAGATCGGCTTTGGTCAGGATAATACACGGCGTTAACCCACAATTATATACCAGGGTCAAATACCGTTCCAATCGTCGTAAATTGAAATCCCGATCAAGACCACAAACAATAAAAATGGTATCAAGGTTTGCAGCGATTATCTGTTCTTTTCTCGACAGTGAACATTGCTTACCATGTGTGCCGCTGGCCCCTCTGGACAAGATATTTTTTCTTGGCAAAACTTGCGAGATCACTTTGTCCCGTACAAGGACCCAATCTCCTGTGACGGGAAACGGGTTTTCTTTTTGGTGATTTACCCTTCCTGAAATTACAACGAGGCTTTCTGTATTTCCCTGGTTAATTAGAAAACTATTTTTATGTACCCCTACTATTCTGGCGGGGAAAACGTTGTCATCGCTAATGTTGTCCAGATGATTCTGGAAATGTGACTCCCATCCTAATTTTAAAAGAGGTTGGCGTATGTCGTATGTGTCTGCATTGACGGTATGTTGTTTTTTAATCACCGTTTTAATCATCACTTTAATCATTATTGGTTGCACCTATTTTTTTATAGCGTCTTTGGTATTTTTTTTCGGTAATTACCAAATTATCTATGGTTAGACTGATAGCTTTTTTAAAATATTATCTTAGCCTAGAAGGGTTGCTGACGAAAGGCGTACCAATAACTGCGGAATCTTAGATAGATTCTATCCGGAAAGGGTGAATATCGTTTGTTTTTTTCTAACGATTAATTTTAGGACTAAATTAAAATCAACCTGTTACCGAATTAGCAATACCTTTTGTCGGCAACGATTAACACAATATCTAATGATTTATTAAACAAAAAAACTCCTTTAAAAAAAATTCAAACTGGTTCGCCCAGATAGCACAATTTTTCGACCTGTGCGGGTAGATTTCTGATGTTGTAGTAACCGATGATAGT
>CAXHYW010000526.1:0-3665 GCA_964021475.1 uncultured Desulfobacteraceae bacterium
CCATCTTTCTGGCCGGCAAAACCCCTGGCGACCTTCAGCTGGAAGCGGCCAAAAACCTGACCCAGGAACAGATCCAGTCCAGGGGTTTTGCCGCCTCCATGAAAATCGTTGAGGATATTGCCCGGTCCGAGAAGGGGGGAATCTTTGAGCCCGTGGTGGACACGGACAGCGATTTGTCAAAATGGGAAAGTATCCGGTCCCTGATCTGTGTTCCCATGCGGATCAATAACCGGTTGGTGGGGGTGCTCTACCACGACAATCGGCTTTTCCAGAGTGTGTTCAAAAAATCCGATCTGGACATATTGAACTATTTTGCCGCCCAGGCCGCCATTGCCATCGACAATGCCAAGGTTTATCAGACCCTGGAATCCCTCTACGAAAAGGAGAGGGAAGAAAAAAAATACTATGAGGAACAATATCTGGAGAGCCTGTCTGTGGGGGAGATTGTGGGCAAGAGTCCGGCCATAAATAAGGTGTTTTCCCTGATCGAGTCGGTGGCCAAAACCGACACCACGGTTCTGGTCACCGGCGAAACCGGGGTAGGCAAGGAATTGGTGGCCAGGGCCCTTCACCAAAACAGTTTGCGAAGGGAAGGCCCCTTTATACGGGTCAATTGTGCGGCGCTTCCGGAGAGCCTGATTGCCAGTGAATTGTTCGGTCATGAAAAAGGGGCTTTTACCGGCGCCACCCAGCAGCGCATCGGCCGGTTTGAACTGGCCCATGGCGGCACCCTGTTTCTGGATGAAATCGGAGACATCTCTGCCTATATCCAGGTGCGCATGCTCAGGGTGCTCCAAAACCATGAATTTGAGCGGGTGGGCAGCCAGAAAACCATCCGATCCAATTTCAGGCTGATTACCGCCACCAACCGGGATCTTCAAGAAGAGGTGAAAAAGGGGCGTTTTCGGGAGGATCTTTTTTACCGCTTAAATATTTTTCCCATCTGTATTCCTTCCTTGCGGGAGCGGACAGAGGATATCCCCATCCTGGTTCGTCATTTTCTGAACAAGAGCGCCGAGCGCTTGAACAAAACCATCCATAAAATACCCAAAAACCAGATCGATAAGCTCATGGCCTATGCCTGGCCCGGCAACATCCGGGAGCTGGAAAACATTGTCGAGCGGGGGGTGATTCTCAGCAAAGGGCCCATTTTAAAAATTCCCACCACCGAATTTCAGACAAATGTTCCCGGCCCGGAAGAGAATATTTCCTCCCTGGAAGACATAGAGCGCCAGCACATTCTAAAAATTCTTAAGCTCACCCAGGGCAAAATTAATGGAAAGGACGGGGCCGCCAGTATTCTCAAACTTCACCCCAGTACCCTGCGGTTTAAAATTAAAAAACTGGGCCTTGTCATTGAACGCAGCCCTTCCCGGGGGTGATCTTTTCTAATGCGTTTGCAGCTAATAGGATGAAATGATAGGTAAAAATCTCTTTGGGTTTGACAAGAAAGGAACCCGGTAATATGATTAAATTCACTTTCTTTGTATGATAAAAGGGGGAATCCGGATGCAAATGCCCAATAGAAAAGGATGGCTGGCCATTTTATTTATTTTTTTCTGCCTGGCAGTGCCCTTTGCAATTACCTATTATGTGTCGACACCCGCTTCCAAGGAGCGCTTTGAAAAATGGCGGGAGAAGGGCACTGCGGCCAACGCCGTTGCCCGTTCCAAGGTATCGGCCAAACAGCTCTTGCTGGTGAGAAACGATCGGGTAAGCTTCAAGAACACCAGTCTGGTATTTAAAGGGCTTGAAAAGGACCAGGTAATGCTGGACCTGTATCTGCTTGAACTGGATCCGGGATATGCCTATCCCCAGAAATTTTCCAGGGAAACAAATGGGAATGTTGTTCGGCTGGGGGATGTGACCTATTCGGTTATATCTGCAAACAATACCTCATTAATCCTGAAAATCCTAAGCACCATGGGGACCGATTGATTAATCGAACAGCGGCCTGTTCCTCTTAACCTTGATAAATCAGATAGATTAGCAGCCATTGAATGACCAGTACACAGAAGAAAAATACAAAGCACTAAAGAAGAAATGTTAAAAAAGTTGGCAAGTGATTGTGTGATAATGAAAGAGCAAAAATTAAGCCAAGTGCAAAATACTTTTGCAAAGAAATGATTTAGAAGTCAACTAATTAATATATTTTGATGATTGGATGGACTCAAGTATCATTTTAAAATACGCCCATACAATATATTGTGGTCGGAGATCATTAGTAGAAGCGATAGTTCATGACATAGGCAACGGCTCTGTTTTCAAATACCGAGTAGTTCCAAATCTTTCAAGAGTATTCCTTTTTCCCCAATATTTATTTTTTGATATCGACTATGGCCTTCAAATGTTTCAATGGTTTGTTTGTCAATGGAGACTTTCCATATCCTTTCCATATTGAGCTTTAAAGCGATATAAGCTGAATTTGTTTCAGGATGGAATATCATGGAACACTTTGTCTTATAGTTTTTATCTTTGCAGTATGCCTTTTTAAGCAGATTAAACCCTTTTTCAATCGTAAAGCTGTTGGTATTCTCCGTTAAAAATTTGTATGTTAGTTGATACCGTTCAGCCCCAGCTCCCTCAGCCTCGCTATAAGATTTTCCGGCCAGATTGTGATTGGGAAAATTTGACATGACAATAAAATCTCCTCCAATCTCAGTGATGAAATTTTCTTTATTATCCGTCTCCGTGACGATTGCATTTCCGTTGATATCGGCAAACATATTGTGTATTGACGGGCCTATATATTGAATCCATTGTTTGCCTTTTATCTCTTTTTTGACTGAGTCAATACCGAAATATTTTGATATTGACTCATACTGGTCATCGATATGAACTTCACCTTTGTTAGCTTTTTTACGGCCTTCAATATAGGGTTCAATCTCCTGAGATGCACAGAATAACCCTTTGCTGTTCATACCACAGGTTTTAGCAAAATATCCCTTATATTCGGGATCGTCCACGGTTTGGTCATATAAGAATGACAGATGAAATATATTCATTTCCAAACGGGATTCGATTAAAAACTTTAAAGGAATAGAGAAATAATCAAAATTCATGCCGTAAAAAATCTGATTGCCGTATAAAGCAAAGCTGGTACATGCAAAAGCCGAAGATGAAATAATAAAAGTCATCAGCAGTAAAAGAATAATAATTTTAAATTTCATGTTATCTCCATTTGATCAATATCTCTCATAAAGCTATATAGCATTCGAGCAAGTAGTTGTTTCGCAAGTGGAATACCAATTTATAAAAATAATTTCAATCGTTAAAAATCAGACAAAGAATAAAATCAAAGCGAATAATAATAAAGGCTCCGTATTTGAATTTCGATTTAAGATCTGGTAGATATACGTCATGATTGATGTGGTTATCATAGGTGCAGGAATAGCCGGAACGGCAGCAGCGTTTGATCTGCTGTCCCGGGGGAGTTACCCCCAAGGCCAAGGCATTGTTCCGGTATGATATTTCTTCTGTTATTCAGCGGGACTGCCACAGGATAAACATCCGGCCAAATCGTGATCAGCTTTTTGAGATCCGGGATGAAAAGCCTTTGTGCCATATGACCCAGCGATGGGAGTTGGATGAGTTCTCCCTGGACATAGTTCAAAGAAAGGGAGATCGGAAGAGCACACGTCTGAACTCCAGTCACTCCGGAGAAT
>CAXHYW010000527.1:0-3653 GCA_964021475.1 uncultured Desulfobacteraceae bacterium
AATTTAAAAATAAAAAAATTTGACCTTAAGGTTTTTATCCTAAGTTTTGCCTTATTTCACTTCTGTGAAGATCAAAATAGTTGGCAGATTGTTTTTCAAGTTTCACCTGTTTCCTCCATTGTCCTGATTCTCCGTTCATGGTAATAGGGACTCATGATTTTTTAGTCCTTAGTTAATTTGATTTATAGGGGATCTTTCTATGAATGTTCTTGTGACCGGAGTCGCAGGTTTTATTGGATATAGCCTGACTTTGCGGCTACTTGCAGCCGGACAAAATGTTGTGGGTATTGATAATTTAAATGATTATTATGATGTCAATTTAAAGAAAGACCGACTGGCCCTATTAAAAGAAGCAGGGCAAAAAAAATCGGGAGGCAAAAAAAAATCAGGATTTACTTTTTTGCAGATGGATTTGGCAGACAGAAGCAGCATAAAAGAGCTGTTTGACACCCATTTATTTGATTGTGTGGTCAATCTGGCTGCCCAGGCCGGTGTTCGTTATAGCATTGAAAATCCTGCTTCCTATGTGGATTCAAACATTGTGGGGTTCGGCAATATCCTGGAGGGATGCCGTCACTCAAAGGTCAAACATTTGGTGTATGCTTCCAGCAGCTCTGTCTACGGGCTGAATACCCGGATGCCTTTTTCTGTACACCATAACGTGGATCATCCTATCAGCCTCTATGCTGCATCAAAAAAGGCCAATGAACTCATGGCCCATACCTATAGTTATTTGTATCAGTTGCCCACAACCGGTCTGCGCTTTTTTACGGTGTACGGCCCTTGGGGGCGACCGGATATGGCCCTTTTCTTATTTACCAGGGCCATTCTGGATAACAAGCCCATCAAGGTGTTTAATAATGGGAGCATGGAGCGCGATTTCACTTATATCGACGATATTGTGGAGGGTGTGATAAGGGTAATGGAAAAAATCCCAACATCTGACCCTGACTGGTCCTCGGATAATCCCACTGCGTCGTCAAGCTGTGTTCCTTATAAATTATATAATATCGGAAATAATCACCCGGTAAAACTTATGGATTTCATCCATGCCGTTGAACAAGCCATTGGAAAAAAAGCTCAGATTGATTATTTGCCGATGCAGCCAGGAGATGTGCCTGCCACCTATGCCGATGTGAATGACCTGATATCTGATATCGGATTCAAGCCATCCACATCCATTGACAAGGGGATTGGAAGTTTTGTTGATTGGTACAAGGCATATTATGTCTGATGGTTTAAAATAAGGCCCCGGCCTATTCCTGGGCCCTTGATACAATTTCAAATACATTTTTAGAAAGTTGCTTTTCAGCCATGATGGTTTCAAGGGCTTGTTTCATTAATGTTTGCCTTTTGCCATCATATTTTTTCCACTGGTTGAAGCAGGAACAAAGTCTTGCGGCAATTTGATGATTGATTTTATCAAGCCCAAGAATTTGATCCGCAATAAAAGTGTATCCTTTGCCGTCGATTCGGTGAAAATTAATGGGGTTTTGCATGGCAAATATATAAATCAGGGATCTGACTTTGTTGGGATTTGTCAGTGCAAAATCCAGATGCCCCGTCAAATTTTCAACAATATCCAGTGTATCTTCAAGGCAGGAACCGGCCTGGACGGCAAACCATTTATCTAAGACCAGTTTGTCATGCTGCCATTTTTTATGGAAGGCTTTGGTTGCGATCTGTCTTGTATCGGGATCAATCCCGCTTAAAATACGAAAGGCTGAAAATTCGTCTGTCATGTTTTTGGCTGTTTCAAAGCGTTGAAAAATTAGCGCTGTCATTTCTTTTTCCTCTAAGCTTCCCAAATAGGATAATGACAGGTTTTTAAGGCTTCTGTCGGCACAGGCAGACGGTGCCAGGCTTAAGGGGTCAGAAAGTGAACATTGGGTTAGGGTGTCCAAAAAATCTTGTCTGAGCTGCCGGGCGATTTCTTTTTTAAGAAAGGAGCGGGCTTTGTGAATGGCGGTGACATCAATCAAGACATAGTGATCTTTAATCTCGGTTTCCTGGGGCAATTGCAAGGCCTTTGCAAGAAATGCCCGGTCAGTATCACCCTTGATCAAACCCGTGGTCAAGGCTTTTTTAAAGGCCTGGATCAATATCGAAGATACCTTTGGAGTCTCTTTTTTTTGAAAGGCTGTTACCAATTGTTGAATTTCTTTTATAAATAAGGCCTGGGCCGCATCCCACCGGTTAAATTCATCCAGGTCATGGGCCATGAGAAACGCCAGGTCTGAATCGGAAAAATCAGTTTCAAGTTTGATGGGGGCAGAAAATTGTCTGAACACGGATGGATAGCAATTGGGTTCCATATTATTAAAGACAAATGTTTGTTTTTCAGATTTCAGGTTGAGAAGACTATGGCCGCTTGGGGTAATGTCGCGGCCCTTTGCATCCATGAGTCCAAAGCGGACCGGAATATGAAGGGGCTGTTTTTCTAGTTGATTTCGATCGGGAGCTGTTTTTTGTTCAAAGGTCAGGGTCAGGGTCTTAAGGGCTGGGTTGTAAGATCTGCTAAACTTAACCTTTGGAGTCCCTGATTGAGAATACCAGTGTTTGAACTGGGTTAAATCCATGTCGGACACTTCTTCCATCACCGATACAAAATTTTCTATGGTGACGGCCATGCCGTCAAATTTTTTAAAATAAAGGTCCATGCCCTGTCTAAAATTTACTTCTCCCAAAAGGAGGTGGATCATCCGGATCAGTTCCGCCCCTTTTTCATAAACCGTCATGGTATAAAAATTGTCCATTTTGATATAGGATTCGGGCCGGACAGGATGGGTCATAGGGCCTGCATCTTCGGGAAACTGATAGGCCCTTAGATTTTTGACACAGGAAATTCGTTTGACAGCCCTTGAGTTAAAATCAGCGGAAAATTCCTGGTCACGAAAGACGGTTAGCCCTTCTTTCAGACTCAGTTGGAACCAGTTTTTTAAAGTGACCCGATTGCCGGTCCAGTTATGGAAATATTCATGGGCAATCACCCCTTGAATATTTGAGAAATCGTCATCTGTCGCGGTTTCCGGGTTGGCAAGCACATATTTTGAATTAAAAATATTGAGGCCTTTGTTTTCCATGGCACCGGCATTAAAATCGTTGATGGCAACGATCTGGTAGAGATCAAGATCATATTCCAGCCCGAATCGCTGTTCATCCCATTCCATTGCTTGTTTGAGACTTTTCATTGCATGGTCACATTTATGGATATTTTCTTTTTCCGAGTATATTTTTAAGTCGACAATTTTTTGAGATGAGGTGGTAAAGGTATCTTGGATAAAAGACAGGTTTCCGGCCACAAGGGCAAACAGGTAACTTGGTTTTTTAAAGGGATCTTCCCAGCGGACATAATGACGGTTTCCATCGATATCACCTTTTGCCACCTGATTTCCGTTGGATAATAATATAGGATAGCGGGTTTTATCGGCAATAATGGTAGTTGAAAAAATAGTCATGATATCGGGTCTGTCAGGGTAGGGGGTGATTTTCCTGAATCCTTGTGCTTCGCACTGGGTACAAAAAATATCCCCGGACTTGTATAACCCTTCAAGGGAGGTATTGCGCAAAGGATCCAAAACATTGGTTATTTCCAAAGTAAAGGATTCCGGGGTTTTTGTAAGTTTGAAATGGGTGTCTGATGATTCATACTC
>CAXHYW010000528.1:0-3653 GCA_964021475.1 uncultured Desulfobacteraceae bacterium
CAGTTCCAACCCCTTTGCCACCACCGCATTTTCATTTTCTCCCCCCACAAACCGCCTGGCCAGCAAAGCGGCAACAAAGGTTTTTTGTATCAATATCTTGATGCCCTGATGGGTGGCCAGGAAAATCATGGCCTTTTGCCAGAATCGCATAAAATCTATGGTTTCAATTCCAGGGATGATACTTTTTTGATAAATGGTTTTCAGGACAGACCCGGCGGCACCCAGGATGGGGGATGCCAGTTTCTTGTTTATGATCGTCACAATTTTCATTTTTTCCCTTTGTAAAATATAGTTGATATCCTAATGGTCTGCTGGTTATACACAGGGGAAAAAGAATGGCATTGTAAAAAATTGCAGGGGGAGGGTTATTTATAGTCTATTGGGTTGATACCCACATATTTTCTAAAGGTTTTGACAAAATGGCTTTGGTCAAAGAATCCGCAAAAGGCTGCTGTATCTGCCACGGTACGGTTTTTGATCAAAAGTGATTTGGCAAGATTGATCCGTTTGTTCAGAATATAGGCATGGGGGGTGATGCAATAGGCTTTGTTGAAATTTCGGAGAATGGAAAATTTGTTCTGGTGGCAGATTGTTTCCAGGTCACCCAATTGAATCTCTTCGGTAAAATGCTGATCAATATAACGCTTTAGCAAAAGGATGTTTTCCGCTTTTTGGATGCTTTCTTCCTTTACCGGTGTTAGATGGAAAATATCAAACAAGAGCCTTGCGAAAAACAAAATAGCATGGCTTTCCCGTTGAAGCGGGTCCTGATCCGATGTAAAGTTAGAAAAAAATTGCGTTTTGAGTTTAATCTCTTTTGGATTGAGACCGGCTTTTTGGGGTTTGATGGCGCAGGTATCCAGGTTAAATGTGTTTAGAATCCATTCAGGATCTGCAAAGAGCATTTTGAATTGAAATTTTTTGGCATTGCGGGGCTGGCACAGGTGAATGATTTCAGGCGGAATCAGGATGGCATCGTTGACGTCAAGATCAAATTCAAGCGGATGGCATAGAATTTTACTGGACCCTTGTTCAACAAATCCAAAGGAGAGTTCTGTGTGGGAGTGCTTCCGAACAGAATAGGCCTTTTCTGCCCCGGATTTTATTTCCATGAATGGGAGATCTTTATGTCGAAGGATATGTGTCCGGCTGATGTTTTTTTTCTCCTTCAATTAGAGGTGAGCTTGTCCACGGGCAGGCTGTGGGCAAGTTTGACTCCCAGGGGGGCGGTCAGTACACTGATACTGGCAATCCCAAAGAGAGCGGGCAGATTGATATAGCCAATGGAATAGGCTGGCAGGGATCCAATCCCCCAGCCATTGAAAACATAGCCGATGGTGCCGGATGTTGTATTCCATGATCAGTTGTTTGCCGTTCATTCAAATACACTTGCTATCAATGGTTCCGGAGCGCATTTGCGAATACACGCTTCTGCTATAGAAGAAAATTCTGATTCATACTGAATGTATTTTTTTAGATTAGTAACAGCCATTTTTTTGATCAATGTTTTCTGATACCGGCAACTTCCTGAAGAAGCAGCACCTTGAAAATCTGCAATTTCCATTTTGCAGTCTCGCCATTTTTTACCGCGTTTGCTATTGAGACGGGTAAGACGATTAAGACCAAAAATCTCAATTGTCTTTTCAGCTTTCTGCAGGTCATCTCCATCAATTCCTCCCGCAGGAACCGCAGTGCAACAGTCCTCCTCATCCATTTCAAATGAAATAAGCCTGGCCTCATCTGTTTTAGGATCAATCAGAACTATCGCCTCTGTCTCAAGCTGTGCTGCACCCCAGCTCACTTGCGCACGGGGGAGTTCGAACAACGGAAACACGTCACTTTTTTTTGTGTTTATCAATTGACCGGAGATGACATAGTTTTCCCAGTTATACGTTAACCACCAGTACCCCTCTTCCTTGGATTTATCCAGATTGGTAATTCTGCCTTTGGGGCGGAAATGATCGACGTGATATGGAGAAACTGACTCCTCAGCTTCAGTGTACCAGCACTTGTTGGCAAACTGTTTCAATAACCAGTCACGAATCCTGTCATCCCGCCAGAAACCGTCATTCTTTTCAATAATCTTTTTTCGTGCTTTTGCGTCAGAGGCTTTTCTGAGCTGCTCTGTAAGCTTACTTGCTTTGTCAATCCACTCCTGGGGTGGGGTTCCGGTAATCACAACTTTCCGCATTAAGCCTCTCCAATATCCAGGTTTTTAGCCATCTTAGAAATCTGACTCTGTTTATCCCGCTTGACCATCTCTTTTAAGATCTTCTCTGCGAGTTTTTCCTGTTCGTCCAGTTCGGTTTTTGAAAACATATTTTCAAGAGGCACACTTCTGGCCTCGTACATTTTCTCAATAAAGAGTTGATACATGGGATCTCGGCTTTCATACATAAACCCGAGATCATCCAGATGAACCCGCAGTTTTTCCAATCGGGCTTTTTCGCTGGGCAATAATTTTCCTTTCCCCGCTTTAGCAACCAAACGGTTTCTCTCTTTCAACAGTTCCTGAGTCGGATTATCAAGGGTCGAGCGCAGACCGAACATATCACTTTTTAACAATCCGGATACGCCCATTCCTTGGGGATCTTCAATTGGAACATTTGCCACAACCAACCCATCTTCTTTGTTCAGGATACGGACCTGTTCTTTTTTTAGACTCCCTATCATCAAGGGATCGTGGGTCGTAATGAGAATCTGAGAAGAGGAATCTTTTCCAATGACTTTTTTGATATCATCAAAATAGTGAAGCTTCCAGATGGGGTTGAGGTGTGTATCCGGTTCATCCAGCAAAAAGAGTGTTTCTTCTTCTTTGGTGAGACGCATCAGGCCAAGTACTGTCAAAAGTTGTTGCTCACCTTCAGAGAGTTCTCTAAATGAGATATCGCCTTCGGTATTCTTATGTTTCACCTTGATTCTGACTTCATCAATCAAATCTGAGATGTAGGTGCTCTCAAGGTATTTGAAAAAGGTTACCGGCGTCGGTTCGGCTGTTGCCTCATCCGTAAATGAGTTTGCCAGGCCATGCAGGGCTTTCTCATCCGGAAGGAAAAGGTATAGCAGTTCGAACTTCTCTTTCCTGTCCCGGAAATCAACCGTCCGGGATTCTTCACAGTCAATGGGGGCAACAGCGTACTGCCAGAGTTTATCGAGAAAATCTCGAACCTTTCCACGGGCGTACCAAAAACGGTTATCACCTTTTTTAATAATTGCTTCAGAGGGGGTACTGCCAAACCAGTAGGGGCGTTTTAGTGAAAAAAGCACCGATTCCAGATCCTGGATGCCCAGATCTGACAAAACTCTTTTCACCTCTGTGTCATTATCGATAAGATAGGCCAGCAGTACAAACTGGGAATGTACATTCCGACAGAGAAAAAGGCGGCGCAGGGGCATGGTTTCATCACTCAGCAGGTCATCGTAAAACTTCTTTTGATGGCGGTGAAACAGCTCTTCAATTCGGTCGTTCTTTCCAGAGTAGTAGGCAAATACATTTTTAGGAAGAAGCCCGTTTTAGATCGGAAGAGCGTCGTGTAGGGCAAGAGTGTGCCTCGATGTGTAGATCTCGTTGTTCGCCGTAGCATTAAAAAACAAACAATATCACTTAGAACTATCTGACAACATGTATGTTATCATATACGCATTGGCATTAT
>CAXHYW010000529.1:0-3644 GCA_964021475.1 uncultured Desulfobacteraceae bacterium
AGATTCTCCGGAGTGACTGGAGTTCAGACGTGTGCTCTTCCGATCTGAAGCAGCAATTCTCGATAACCGATACGGATGGTACCGTACCCAAAAAAAATCCATGTTTAATCAAAATCGTCAACTAATGTAAAAATTTGATCTGAATCTAATTAAATAGCGCTTTACACAAACTGGGTCGTTTGATACTGATTTATTGATCACTCTTTTTTATCGTTGCAGGTCGGATATCATTCGAAATTTCATAAGATACAGGTCTGCATAATTTCTGGTTCAAGCGACTGAACCACATTATGAGTAAAACAAATTCAAGGAGGAACACATGATTAAAGAATTACCTGAAAGTAATGGATCCATTATAGGGCTTGAGATAACTGGAAAAGTGTCCTTGGAGCAGGAAAAAAAATTGATTAGCAAAATAGAAAAGATCGTCCAAGAATATGGGAAAGTGAGTGTTTTAGCGATATTACATGAGGGTGCAAGTTGGGGAATAAAGGCTGGTATTGAGGATTTAAAATGGGTTACGACCCATATTAAAAATATAAACAAAATTGCAATTGTTTCTTCGAGTAACGTTTGGAAATGGCTCGTAACCATTGATGGTTTTTTTGCTCCGCTGGTAGGTATTGGAGAAAAGCATTTTAAAACATCTGATTTAAATGATGCTTGGGCATGGATTCGTGAAGAATAGAACCTAACCATCGGATGGACACTATTCTTCAATAGCATAAGCAGGGTCAGAAATGGCCCTGTCTTTTATTGACATTTTCAAAATTTGGTAAATTTTCATAAGACTTTTAAGTCTCCAAAAGATGTGTGGAAAGAAACAAGGATCGATACCCTTTATTTTTTCCAACTTCTAAAGGCGATTTCAGGAGAATCGCTGAAACCATAGTGTGCCGTGAATATATACTTCACCCCGGACAATCCCGCCAATTGTGCAAGAGATTGCTCCTGGCGCTGGGAGTCCATATTGAAAAAATCGTTGAATTTTGTGACCTCCCCATTTTTTATTCCCATGGTGTCTCCTGCAAACAAATAGGTATCGTTCACCAAAAAGCACATGGATCCCGGCGTATGGCCGGGTGTTAAAATCCCTTTGATCTTCAGCCCAGAAATTGTAATAACCTGGTTATCTTCAACCAGTTCATAGGGGGGTGCCAAATGATTTTTCATGAATAAGAACCTTCGTGTTTGCCCATTCACCATTTGTTCTTCCGCTTTGGAAAGAAAAATTGCCGCATTGGGAAAAAGGCGAATTGCGGCGACATGATCGACGTCGGAATGAGTTAAAAACACCGCAGCTATCCTTTTGGGGTCTATGTGAAGTTTTTCAAGTCCCTGTTGAACAAAGGATTTATCATTTCCGGCATCAAAGGCAATATAGGTGTTATTGGTTTTAACGAGGAACAGATTGACATAGGAATCTTGCACCGCATATACGCGGGTAACAATCTTGCCGGTCTCCAATGAATTCATTTGCCTGGTTTCCAGATAGAGTTTTACCAAGACACCACCGGATAAAACCACAAGAATACCCAGAACGGCTCCCAGGAAAATCAAGAAACGCTTCATGACACTCTTTCTATTCCCCCCTCTCCCTTCTGGTGGTAATAGATTCTCCGCCAATCCCCCAATTGTCTGTAGACACCTCTTCGATGACCACCACAGTGGTTGCCGGGTTTTTCCCCAGCACATCGGCCAGAAGATCGGTTACCCCTTTGATAAGCGCTGTTTTCTGCTCGGGAGAAACGCCTTCATTGGTCACTTTAATGTTCACAAACGGCATGGGACCTCCTTTTATCAAATCGCTGGTGTAAATAAAGAATGCGGTAATTCAGTGCACAAGCTTAATCCATTGGCCGATTTTCCTCAACCCCGTGACAGGCAACAAACCCGCCATTGGCGAGTTTCGCAAGAGCAGGCACTTCCCGGACGCATCGATCATTGGCATAAACACAACGACCGTGGAAAACACAGCCGGTGGGAAGATGCACCGGTGTGGGGACCTCCCCTTTAAGTTTGATATGCTTTGCTTTTTTCTCCCCTACCTTGGGGATGGCGGAAAGCAGGGCCCGTGTGTAAGGGTGCCGGGGTTCGGCAAACAGGTCATTGGCCGAGGCCAATTCGCACAGGGTCCCCAGATAGAGAACCGCCACCCGGTTACTGATATGGTGGACAACCGATAGATCATGGGTGATAAACAAATAGGTGAGATTCCGCTTTTCCATCAACTCCATGAGCAGGTTTAAAATCTGGGCCTGGATGGACACATCTAAAGCCGATACCGGCTCATCTGCCACAATAAACTGGGGATCCAGAATAAGTCCCCTGGCAATGGAGATCCGCTGGCGCTGGCCACCTGAAAACTCATGGGGATACCGGGTGATCCAGGCAGGGTCCACCCCCACCTGCTCCATAACTTCTGCTGCTTTATCAGTGGCTTCTGCCGCCGTCATCCGAGGGTTATGGAACCGCAGGGGTTCCTCCAGGGTCTGGCGAACCGTTTTCCGAGGGTTCAAGGATGCATAGGGGTCCTGGAAGATCATCTGCATCTTCTTGCGAAAGGGCAGCCATTGGTTATGGTTCAAATTATCAATCCGCTGCCCGTCGTAGAGAACCTGCCCTGAATTGGGAGGATACAACCCCATAATCACCCGGGCAAGTGTTGATTTACCACAGCCACTTTCCCCAACCACGCTCAGGGTTTCCCCTTTGTTAACAAAAAGAGACACATCATTCACAGCTTTTACGGTGGTCTTTTCAAGCCGGATTTTACCGCCTTTGAATTTCAGCTGATCAAGGAATCCGCCGGAAATGTCAAAATGCTTCACCACGTTATTGATGGAAACCAATGGTTTTTCTATATTCATTTTAAGATTTTGTTCCATGTTATTTTCCATGTTATCTCATCACTTATTTCATATGGCAGGCTGCCATAATGCCGTTTTGTTTTTCCTCAAGCACGGGGGTTTCCCGGGTACATATGGGTTCGCACAACTCACACCGGGGATTGAATGCACACCCCGGGGGGATATTGCTTAAGGTAGGCATCATGCCGGGAATCTGGCGAAGTTTCTCCCCGGGTGCCGTGGATCCGGGGATGGAATCGATCAAACCGATGGTATAGGGATGAACCGGATGCTGGACCACCTCGTCGGTTAAACCAAATTCGATGATCTTCCCCGCATACATGACGGCAATTTTTTCCGTCACCTGGGAGACCACTCCCAGATCATGGGTGATCAGGATTAAGCCCATGTTTTCGGTTTCACAAAGTTGCTGCAAAAGATCCATTATCTCGGCCTGGATGGTCACATCCAGGGCAGTTGTGGGTTCATCGGCAATGATGATGGCAGGATCGGCCAATAGGGAGATGGCAATAATGATCCGCTGGCGCATGCCCCCGGACAATTCATGGGGATATTGACCCAACCGTTCTTCGGGAGAAGGAATCTGAACCAATTTTAATTTTTCCAGGGCAATTATCCTGGCGGCTGATTTTGAAATTTTTCGATGGGCCCTTAAGGTTTCAATCATCTGGAATCCGATGGTAAAAACCGGATTCAGTGTCATCATTGGGTCCTGAAAGATCATTGAGATCCGATTTCCCCTGATTTCCCGCATCTGGGAATCAGAGTACTCAC
>CAXHYW010000530.1:0-3641 GCA_964021475.1 uncultured Desulfobacteraceae bacterium
TCCTGTGCCACAATTTTTCTTCAATGAAAAGATGGGGTTAATTAAGCGCTTACAAACCAGGCGAACCGACGTTGTAATTGCCAAACTGAATACCATCATACGCGGTTGGGCAAATTATCACAAACACGTTGTCAGCCGGAAAGTATTCGGGGATCTTGACCATGCATTTTGGCAAATGACATGGAAGTGGGCCAGGCGAAGGCATCCAAAGAAGTACAAAGGATGGGTTAAAGGCAAATATTACCGAAGGATCAAAGGTCGAGACTGGCGATTCATGGAAAAAGGTAATCCTGAACCCCTGATTTTAATAGGCCCTACCCGGCTCATCAGGCATACAAAGATTAGAGCGAAGGTCAATCCATATGATCCTGTATGGGATGGCTATCTCAAAGCCCGTTGGAAACGAAAACAACTGTTGGGTGTGGCAACACGCCTTATCAATGCTTGAGCCGGATGAGGTGAAAGTCTCATGTCCGATTCTTAGGGGGCTTGGGGCTGGCAACAGCCCCCGGCTACCCGGCGGCGAGCCGTTGATTTTGGTGGTTCACAGCGGCTGCGCCGCGTTGGTGTTTTTTAGTTTGAGTCATGCAGGCTCAATCGTTAGATTGACTGTGACAGACCCGGACACAAAAACAAATTATTCCCCCTTTTTATCTAAAAGCACCCCAATTAAACTGTTTTTCATGAAATCGTGATTTTATAATTAAAATTCATAGACGATAATCATTTTTCATGACATTATAGTTCCGACAACAAAAAGAGAATTCATAAAAATGGTTCATTATAATCAAAATTCACAGCGCATAATTATTTTTCACGGTTTTCCAGCATTAGAGAAAGGAAGCAGTTTTGCTGGATATTCAGCATTAATTTCAGCACATGGTTTAAAAGTTCCTATCCCTGATCATCTATGTGCCATAGGCACGAAACACAAAAAATATGATTATGAACGATGGCATATTTTTACACCGCGTCATACGCCGAGAGACACTCTTAATGGACATTTGGTCTTTGCACTTAAATATGAGGGGGTTGATCTGGCCGTTCTCAATGCTTTATTTCAAAAAATTGAACCCGAAGAAATCCAGGAAATTATTCTTTCGGAGCCGACAGGTCGGTATAGCCGACGGTTGTGGTTTTTATGGGAGTGGTTGCGTGATGAGCAACTGGATATTGAAGATGCAACGATGGGAAATTTTGTTCCACTCATTGACAGCAAGTTACAATATGAAGGGAAATCGTATCCATCCAGGCGTCATCGGGTTCGCAATAACTTGCCGGGGACGCGAAATTTCAGCCCATTGATCCGGAAAACGGAAAAACTTGAAAAATTTATTGGCAAGAAGCTGTCAGAAACAGCTATAAAAAATATCGGCCAGCCTCACCCCGATCTTTTAAGCCGTGCCGCTGCTTTTCTCTTGCTCAAAGATTCAAAAGCCTCTTACACAATCGAAGGGGAAACCCCTCCGCACAACCGGATAGAGCGATGGGGGAGAGCTATAGGTGAAGCCGGAAAACGAAAAATAAGTGTTTTAGAATTGGAGTATCTGCAACAGATTGTCATTGAAGACAATCGCTTCATAACACCAGGATTAAGAAAAAAAGGCGGTTTTGTCGGGGAACATGACCGCGCCACTGGCATGCCCATGCCCGATCACATTTCCGCTTGCGCAAATGATTTAAACACTTTGCTATCCGGCCTTATCGATACGTATGAACTTCTTTGCAAGGATGATTTTGATGCTGTTCTACTAGCAACCATTCTTGCTTTTGGCTTTGTTTTTATTCACCCGTTTGAAGATGGAAACGGGAGGGTTCACCGTTATTTATTTCACCATCTCCTGGCTGAAAAAAATTTTGTTCCGAATGGATTAATATTTCCAGTATCTGCTGTTATTTTGGCTCGGATAGAGGAATACAGGAAAGTATTGGAGCATTTCTCAAAACCCAGGCTTGATCTTATTAAATGGCGACCAACAGAAAAAAACAATATTGAGGTACTAAACGAGACTATCGATTTATATCGTTATTTTGATGCAACCAAACAGGCCGAATTTTTCTTTGAATGCGTTGAGGAAACAGTAAATAAAACGCTTCCTGAAGAAATCGCATACCTTAGAAAATATGATATTCTTAATGAATTCATCAAAAACTATATCGATATGCCTGATCAGCTTGTTGATTTGCTTATACGATTTCTTTCCCAAAACGATGGGAAGCTATCAAAACGTGCAAGAAGAAGGGAATTCGAAAAGTTGACTGATGATGAAATTCGGGTGATCGAAGAAAAATACGCAGAAATTTTCGATTAGAGTGACCGGGTATGACGTGTTTACACGTTAATGGCAGACTCTTGAATTATTAATGAATATCCGTGAATACCCAGGGACACAAATGCAATACTGAATTCTAACAATCAAAATGCTACGGGTGAACCGCAGATTTTGGCGGTTCACCTGGACACGCGTGGGCGGGCTGGAAAATTATCCGATTATAGGAGACAGATGAATAAGCACTGTGACTTGCACCTTCATTTAGGTGGAAGCATTTCAAAAGATTTGTTGGTTGAGTTTGCTAAATCAGATAACAATCAAAAGGCCCTTGATGACATTGAAGTAGCCGATGTTCTTCAAATGTTTAAAGTTGTTCATAGCCTTATCAACTCGCCAAAACGGATTGAACTATCTACAGAAAATGTTATCCACATAAGTACTGCTGACTATTTGGAGATTCGCACAACCCCTCGAATTTTTTCTTCTACAATATCTTTACGTCATTATGTAGAAGCTTTTGTATCAGGCCTGCAAAAATATCCAGAAAAAGCCAAAGGGTTACTCAGTATTGATCGCTACAAACACGATATAAAAAACGCGCAAGAAATAATAGCTCTTGCTTTAGAGTTTCCTGATTATATCGTTGGAATCGATATATCCGGTATTAATCCCACTGGTACTCGCGTATTGCAGGGAGATGGACTTAAATCAGTTATTGAGACTGTTTTGAATAGCCCATTAGGATTGGCTATACATATTGGAGAATTGAATTTAGAGAAAGAGAGAATTGATAGCACTATAGCATTAAATGTAATAGATCAATGGGTTGAGCGAAATCAAAAGATAAAATGCTCTGGCAAAATTAGACTTGGTCATGCCCTTTTTTTAGAAGAAGAGCATAAAAGAACAATTCGTAAACATCAATTACCCATTGAAGTTTGTCCTTCTTGTCATCGCTATATTGGTAGTTGGAGTATAGGCCAGAAGCATCCAGTGCAGGAAATTTATACGGATAAAGAATCTCCCATTGTAATTGGAACAGATGACACATTGATTTTTTCAACTAATTTTAAGAAGGAGATGGAGTTGGCCCGAAAAGAACTGCCTTATGATCTGGAAAAATCTTGTAACTATAGATTTTAGCAATCAAAAATGAACCGATTTTAAATTATAATCTAACAAAGCGAATTCAAGCGACGCAAAAGAACAGCGCGGCTGATTCGCTGGTTATACTTCTAAAGGAAACAGTTAACTAATGATTGAAAACATTACATATAGCTTGAAAGAGGCGCAAAGTGCCTTAAACCAATTAGTTTCAGACAAAACCACTTTAATTGAAATTGAATCTGCGGCTAAGATTCTCATTGA
>CAXHYW010000531.1:0-3635 GCA_964021475.1 uncultured Desulfobacteraceae bacterium
ATTCTCCGGAGTGACTGGAGTTCAGACGTGTGCTCTTCCGATCTGGCAGTGAATCATGCAGTATTTTGTCATGGGATGAGAAAGGAATTAAATCGCAAGTCTCCTGGAGGTTCATTGATGAATCCCACAATTACAACCTGGTTATTGAGGTTGGAAACAACATGGAAATGGTGATCAAAGATGTCAATCCCGGTCAGTAAAACTCTTGATGAAATCAGAAACGATTTGTTTGCCAAAATTACATCCATCCAGGATCAGGGCTTTTTCCCGCAAAAGCTTAATTTAAATAAGGGCGTGGTAAGGGGTCTGATAGAGTTATGGGCCTGGGGTTTGTATCAACTATACCAGTTTTTAATCCTGGTTTTTGGCCAGCTTTTTCCATCGATGGCCACTGGGCTTTGGCTGGATCTGCATTGTGCCCAGGTGGGAGTGAAGAGACAGCTGGCCACCAAAGCCCTGGGGCAGGTTCGGTTCATCCGGGAAGATACCCAGGAAAATATCAGTATCCGGAAAAACCAGGTTATTAAGACCAGGCCAGACGGTACCGGGACCATCCACCGGTTTGTTGTTTTGGAAAGCGTTGTTCTTCCGGCAGGGCAGGATTCCATTCTGGTGGCTGTCGAGTCTGAAGATTATGGCAGGCAGGCAAACGTGACCCCAGGCATGATCTGTGAACTGTCCACTGTGATCCCTGGGATTGACACCGTTTTAAATAGTGACGACTGGCTTACCCGGGAAGCGGTCGACCTGGAAGAGGATGAGCCGCTCAGGGAAAGATATGTTCTGGCCTGGAAAGATATCAATGGCAGCACCAAGTATGCCTATGAAAGCTGGGCAAGGAGCGTGTCAGGGGTTGTGACGGCAAAAATCATGGATCTGCATCCCCGTGGCCAGGGCACGGTTGATGTGGTGATCAAGGGAGCCGCCGGTATACCGACCCAGGAGCTGATAAATGAAGTGTCCCTGGTTATTGATGCCAATAGACCCATCAATGACGATGCTCGGGTTTTAAGCCCGGTGCCGGTGGCAGCTGTTATTGAAGCCGAGCTTGTTCTGGTGGCAGGTACCCCAGAAATCATCAAAGTCACCGTTGAAAACCGCATTATTGCTTTGTTCACAGATCCGGCGATCCTGGCGGATGTATCACCCCTTGAGATCGGAGAGGACCTGACACTTGACCGGCTGACCCATGTGATCATGGCCGTCCCCGGTATAAAGAAAATTAATTTTGCATCCCCTGTAGGCGATATCCGGACGGTGGATGACGGGCTTGTGATTCTGGTGTCGTTAGCCCTTACCCATGCATGGGCAGGTGAAGCATAATGAGTCTTTTCTTTGATTATTTTAGAAAAACCCTGAGATGGCCTTTGATCTGGGAAAACGGATATCTTTCTATGCTGGCCCAAGGTGCTGCACTTGCCCTGGACCAGGCAAGGCAGGATATTCTGACTTGCGGAGAACAGGCCATGCCGGAAACCTGTGATGCAGATCACCTGGATCGTATCGGTCAAAGCCGGGGTGTTCGGCAGTGGCCCTATGAGCCGGATGATTTTTTCAGGTCCCGGGTGCAGCTTGCCTATGCTTTTTTCAAAATGGGAGGAAAGCGCAGCGGGTTGGAAACGATCATCAAGCAGGCTGGATTGGATGTGGATATCTGGGAACCGGTTGATGTTAAAGCGGCCCTGGCCCGATTTGATACCCCCCTTGTGGATGGCTCCTGGATGTTAAACGGCAATGTAAAATTAAGTTCTGCTCTGGGATTGATCAGCCTGCCTTATCTTTCATGGGCTGAGTTTGCCGTCCGGATCAATCTTGGAACCTTGTCCGATCCCGGGCAAAATGAACTGCTGAAGCGGTTGGTGTACGAATACAAACCGGCAAGGTCATTACCGAAATTTTTATACTGGCTGAAGATGGAAACCCATGTTGACGTCCGCCTTGAAAGCCAGGCTATTGCCGTAAAGACAAGTGAATGTTTTCCTTTATCATGCAAAAATTGCCTTGATGGATCATGGAGAATCGGTCGGGATACAGAGAAAGTGAAACTTGACGGCACCTGGTCTGTTGACGGGTTTTTCAAACTTGGCCAGGTGCTGCAATCTGCCCAGGCAAAAAAGAAAATCACAAATTGCAGACTTTCGGGCCATGGCGGTGGGGGCAGCAATACAACCGTTTATGCGGGATACCCTGAAGACACATCTGATATTCCCTATTTCTCTTTATCGAAAAAGCCCCGGAAGCTTGAAGGGAGCTGGAACCTTGGCGGCTTCAATAAAGTTGATGGTTCCTGGAAATTGAATTCCATGACATCCCTGGGCACACCCAAGCTTGGCAAATACCCTGAATTTAAGCTCAATCAACATACAAAATTAGGCTACAGAAAACCGGAATCCGGTTCATGGCCACAAGTAAGCGGAGGTATTTATGGCAGTGGCAACATCAACTAATATTTTTAGGAAAGAATTGGCAGATCAGCTTGAAGCAAGGCTTGGCAATGCAACCATGGTTTTCGGATCAGGTGGCGTGGATGGCCAGGGGAAAGTGATTTCTCCGGACCCGGCCCAGACAGACCTGATTGATCTCCAGGGTGAATTTGCCCTGAATGGGTTTGTCCGGAAAAATGACACGGACATTAATGTAACCGGCAGGCTTAACAAAGGGGATCTTGTGGGGATACCGATTTCCGAAGCCGGTGTGAAGGTGGAAGGCTCCTTATATGCTATCCGGAACTTTGCCGCAAAGACGTTTGAAACAGACGAATATTTTGATGTCACTATCGAAATTAAATTTTAAGGAGGCAGTATGCTACGAAAAAATGAAACAATAACACCCCTTCCAGATAATGATCCTGATGCGGTTCCCGAGCTCTGGAACTCTCGGCAACGGGAGGTAGATGAGAACTTTGCGGTAATTGATGAGCACCTTGAATCAGCATTAGAAAGCGTCGCTGAGCATAGCGACAGGATTGCCAGTGTTGAAAACCAGAGTGCCGGATCCGTTGCCCAGGCATTACGGCTTGACTGGTCATATCTTTCCGGATCCCAGATCGCCCTGGAGCTTTTTTATGAATCCTGGACACTGCTCCCGGGTCTGACAAATGTGGTCACTGATGCGGTGGCTGGTGATGACTCACTTGATCTGGATTCAATCGCCGGTATTGTGCCGGGCAGAGAATATGTCATCTTTGATGATACCAACCAGGAAAGCGTTATTATCACAGAGGTGCTGACGGCAACAAGGGTAAGATGCAGTGCAAATATATCCCACAGTTACTCCGGTGCATTCATTAAACGCACCTCCTGGACAGTGCCCGGCGGAAAGGCCACGGCCACGGATGGCGGCATCTATTATTCCGGTGAGCTTAATCTGGGCGATGAAGACCAGGACAACGCCCTTATTATCCGAAGAGATAAAAACGATGCCACCTTGGCTGTTTTCTTTACAGATTCTACCCAGGAGATTTGGACAGAAGTCCCCTTGTGTTGGGAACGGGAGCTTGAAACCGGTAGATCGGAAGAGCGTCGTGTGGGGCAAGAGGGTTCCTCTATGTGTGGATCTCAGTGGTCGCCTTCTCTTTTAAAACAAAAGACAACATATACACAGGTGACTCTTCCTCTAAGAGAACGTTCAGCATC
>CAXHYW010000532.1:0-3633 GCA_964021475.1 uncultured Desulfobacteraceae bacterium
ACCGATGAAATCAAAAAGGATATGGACTATGTCTATGGTCTTTTCCCCATCCTTTCCAACCGGAAAAATCAGGCTGGCGGAACCCTGAGCGGCGGGGAGCAGCAAATGCTGGCCATCTCAAGGGCGCTCATGAGTCGACCCAAGGTATTGCTGCTGGATGAACCCTCCCTGGGCCTTGCGCCCATCATTATCAAACAGATTTTCAGTATTATCAAAAAAATCAATGAAGAGCAGAACACCACTATCTTTATTGTGGAGCAGAATGCCAATCTGGCCCTCAAAGCTGCCCACCGCGGGTACGTGATGGAAAACGGGGCCATCACCATAACCGATACCGCTGAAAACCTGCTGACCAACGAAGATGTAAAAAAGGCCTATCTGGGAATTTAATTTAGCGATTAAGCCTTGTCTGGCAACAAGAGACTCAAGGGCACCGATTGATTTCACGAGACAAGATTGCAACGGCCGTTTAAACAAGGTTTAAACGGCCGTTTTTTTTTACCCAGGCAATTCAAGGATTTCATTGGCAAAAACCATATCCCTGAGCCATTCTTCCGGGATTGCATCCGGGCCGATGTGAGCACCCAGAATGAACCCTGTCAGTTTTTTGCAATCATTTTGAGAACCTGGCAAAGGCAATTAATCCCAACCCCGTGACGAGAATGCCCATCAGCCCAGTAAAATTTGGAAGGGCTGTCCCAAGGAAAAGAACTTCACCCCCCAGGGCAAAGAGTACTTCACTGCACTGGGTGGCATCCACAGAGGCAAGCTTGGCCGGTGTATCGGCAGCGCCCCTGGCATATAAAAACAAAGAGGTGGCCACCACCCCGGACAATAGGGCAACAAGAGCGGTATTCATCCATTGCCCGGGAGAAGGAAGCCCGGGATCTGTTAAAAAAAAGAGCAGGCCCCAGAAAGGGATACTGCCCAGAGACAGGAGAAACACCTTGGCAAAGGCATTGTCTAAAACAAGCCCATCAATTTTTGGCACACACCTACGGCCGATTTTTGCTTCCCAGACCAATTGATTCCCCAATGGGTAGCAAAATGCTGCCACCCCCACCGGAATAGCGCCCAGGAACAAAGACTCTAGGTGAGAAAGTTCAAAATGGCTTAGGTTCACCAGGCAGACGCCGCCAAAAACCACCAGGGCGCATCCCCATATTTTTTTGGGAAATCGTCTGCCAAATCCCTGGAGCACAAACAGGGAGGCGATGATGGTAAGCTGCCAGGTTGTAGCCACCACCCAACCAGGAGAATAGTCCGCACTAAAACAGATCAATGCATAAAAAGCCCCAAACCCAATGCTGCCTGAAACAATCCAGAACAATAGATGCCGATACAACACATTTATCATTTCTTTAAAAAATGGCAATCCCTGGAAAATGGCAATCCCCAACCCCAAAAAGAGAATCATATATCCATACCGTAACGCCCCTGACCAGAACCAATGGCCTCCCCCAAGACTCATCACCCGGTTCAACACAAAGGTGGCACTAAAAAAGCCACCTGAAACTAAACCAATCATCATTAAGCGAATCATACCGATCCTTGTCTTCTCTTAAAATTTATCCAAGAAAAATTGGACGCATATTTTGCATCAAAAAAAAACAAGCCCGTGGGGATCTTTTCCCACAGGCTTGCTTGCTGTATTCAATTAAATGATCTCCGGCCCTTTTAAGTTGCGGCTAAAGATCCTTTTTCAGATTAATAAACTCACTGCGCTTAAATCCTAATTTTTTAAAAAAAGAAAGCACATCAATGGAATCCCACATCACTGAGGAATAGATGGAGCTAACCCCTTTTTCCTTGTAGATATCACAAACCCTGTTCGCAAGTTTCAGCCCAATTCCTTTTCCCATATGATTGGGATGAACGCCAAAGGACACGATCCATGCACTTTTGCCGATACCAAATCCCGCGTAGAGGGTGGTGGATATCATGTAACCTGCCACCATGCCGTCTACTTGTGCCACCAGACTTGTTTGGCCGTTTCCTTCAGAAATATGCTGCTCAACTAATTTTTGGAAATCAACCCGTGCATCTTCTTCTGAAATAGCAATTCGGATGTCCTGAATGGCTTGTGTATCGTCTACCCTGATTTCCCTTATGCTGACCCTTTCTTCCACAAAATCCTCCACTATTCTACTTTTATGATTTTCACGGTGTGCCCAACCCAGTTTGGGGGAAGATAAATCCGGCCACTATTACCCGAAGATTTGACCTCTTTTTCAATCATTTCCTCTCCATAGACCTCGAATTTTACCTTGGCCTTGGGGGGAGAGTTCTTGTTTAAATTCTTATCTTTTTTATCATTATCTGCCATATAACATCCTATTTTTTACAAAAGTATCCTTTCATTCAGCTTATTAAGAATCGTTTTTTTTTGTATAAATCACTTCATAGTTATCAGGCGATTGGTTGAAACACACATCGCACCCAGTGACAACGTCGGAACTTGCAGGCATACATTTAACCGCAAAGCCTAGTTCTTCATACATATTAACGATTTGTGTCAGTTTGGGATCATCATAAACCCCTCTCAACTGCCATCCTTTTCTCTTTGCTTCTAATGGTGTCATCCTTAAGCATGAGGTCCTTTGATTCCTATTCTATCATAACATCTGTTATATAGCGCTATTATAACTTTTATTCAACCTTTTCAATATCAAACTATTTATTTCTTACACTCTTCCCCAAAGACAAAAAAAGGGACAGGAAAGAAAACCATCTTTACCTGCCCCTTTAGTATTCTTCTGAAATTAGTTCTTTCTAATTTCTTTCCAGCAAGGGTGTATAAACTGCACTTTTCATGATGATATATCGAACCGCCAGGTCACCGGCAAAGATGGCGGCTAATCTCAAAAAGATTAAAAAACCATTGGTTTGCCCCCCCCACATGATCAGTGTCAAAATCAGGGGCAGAAGAATGGCAAGCCCCCCGATTCCGATCAGGGTGATTTTCTTTAAGTCGTCAGAAACCATCATTTTAATGGAAGCTTGACCTATTTCGTTGGCATGCCAGGTTCCCCAAACATACAGCACGATACAAATGAAATAGGCAAAGAAGAAACTTTGAGCCCAGACTTCCATTCCGGAAACCAATTCGGCAGAGCCGCTTACCACAAACATCAACTGCAAGATTTGCTGTCCCACCCAGACACCTGAAATGATGGAAAAGGGCAATACAATATTGGAGCTCCAAGCAGGTAATGCCCGGATGACGTTCATGGTGGCAAATCCGTGGGAGATAATCAACAGGCACAAAATCCCCATGATCACATTAAAAACAATGTTGAACCCGCCGGAAGTGACCATTTGAAGAAATCCCAGGGCGGCAAAAACACCGATGATCCACATCCCCCGGGACAATTCCGAGGTGGCGGGTTTCATCATCATCCGCCAGGCCCGCATGGGATTGCCCAGGTAAAGCACATGGATCAAGCCGCCTAGGATCAGGGTGACCAGCCAACCGAGAACCAGCCCGGGTTTGTATGCATAAAACAGGGAGACAAAATAAAGCCCGGCACCGATTTCAGAGAAAAAGAAGGCCAGCCAGAGAAATATCCCCTGTTTATCGATCCATTGCCGCTGACGGGTCGGGTTAATCATCCATTCATAGGGTTTAACCCC
>CAXHYW010000533.1:0-3629 GCA_964021475.1 uncultured Desulfobacteraceae bacterium
GTAAGGGTAACAGGGAAAAAAGCCAAATAACAGATACAGATTATGAAAAAAGTGACCATGACAGATTTTTTTGTAAATTGATTCCATACCCTAGGATACAGGATGTGAAATACAGGCTATAATCGGTTGATCGGTACATTGGCAAGCTGTTCTTCAAGATCGTCATCCATGAGATCTTTTGTTTTGTCTTGGGAAAGTTCTTTGCCGCAGGACCTGCAGCTAAGGGTTACCTTTGTTCAGGTTTTCTTGATATAAAGCGCCCCACCACAGTCAAAACAGGTTTTATTTATCGTGTTCATCATAATTTTTTTTAAAGTTTTCCCTTAAAGTTTTTTTTTAAAGCCTCTTTTCTTTTGCCAGCAGATAAAATAAAACAGGCAGAGGAAAAGTCAAAATTAAATAATTTGAATATCAGGTTTGAACATTTAGGAGAGATACGTGCATTATGGGGAATACTAAGGATCGGTATAAAAGAAACTATCCCATTTCCTGGGATCAGCTTCACAGGGATGCAAAGGCATTGTCATGGCGGCTCCACGACCGTGAAACTCCCTGGAAGGGGATTGTTGCCATTACCCGGGGGGGGCTTGTACCAGCCGCCATCATCGCAAGGGAGCTTGGGATTCACCTGATTGATACGGTGTGTATCACAAGTTATGACTGGCAAAACCAGGGGGCGCTCACTATCCTCAAAGAGATAGAAGGGGATGGAGAGGGATTGCTGATTATCGATGATCTGGTGGATACCGGTTCCACGGCAAAGGTGGTCAGGAACATGCTTCCCAAGGCCTATTTTGCAACGGTCTATGCAAAACCGGCCGGAAAACCCCTGGTGGATGCCTATGTGACAGAGGTGGGTCAGGATACCTGGATTTTGTTTCCCTGGGATTCTGAAGCCCAATTTGTTGAACCCATAGCCCGCAATTAACCTTTCAGGTCAGATCCTTAAAAAAACCATAAAGGCCCTGGAAAAACTGTTTTTCCAGGGCCTTTATGTTTAATAGTCAGGGAATTTCCCTATTTTTTGTCGATAATATTCCTATGGGCCATGAGCCGGATTGCATTGATCCGGATGAACCCTTCTGCATCTTCCTGGTTGTATCCGCCCTCAATATCCATTGAGGACAGATCCTGGTCATACAATGAGGAGGGACTTGTCCTGGCAACGGGGTAGGCGACCCCTTTGTAAAGTTTGAGGGTGACTTCCCCGTCAATCAACTCCTGGCTCTTGTCCATGGCAGCCATGAGAAATTCCATCTCCGGGCTGAACCAGAATCCGTTGTAAACCAGTTCCGCATATTTTGCCGCCAGCATGTCACGAATCCGCATCACTTCCCGATCCATGGCAATTCCTTCAATATCCATGTGGGCCTCATGGAGGATGGTGCCGCCGGGTGTTTCATAAACCCCCCGGGATTTGATGCCCACGAAGCGATTCTCCACCATGTCCAATCGTCCGATACCATTTTCCTGTCCCAGCTGGTTCAAATATTCGAACAATTCCAGGGCATCGGTTTTAACCGTATTGTCTTCCAGGTTGGTCACCTTTACCGGAATGCCGTCCTTGAACTCCAGAACAATCCGGGTGGGTGTGTTGGGTGCATTTTCCGGAGAAACCGTGCGGGAATAGATACTCTCATCGCATATATGACCCGGATCTTCCAGAATACCGGCTTCATGGGAAATATGGAGCAGGTTGTCATCTTCGCTATAGGGCTTGGATGCGCTCTGTTTAGTGGGGATTCCGTGTTTTTCCGCATAGGCCAGAAGATCGGTCCGGCCTTTAAAGGCGCTTAAGAATTCCTTGTTTTTCCAGGGGGCAATCACCTTGATCTGGGGATTTAAGGCATAATAAGACAGCTCAAATCTCACCTGGTCATTTCCTTTTCCCGTTGCCCCGTGGGAAACAAATTGGGCGCCTACCTTTTGGGCAATTTCAATCTGGCGTTTGGCAATGATGGGCCTGGCAATGGCTGTACCCAGAAGGTAACGGCCTTCATAGACGGTATTGGCTTTGTACACCGGGAAGATATAATCCGTTACAAACTCTTTTCTCATGTCTTCAATAAACACCTGGGATGCGCCGATTTTCAGGGCTTTTTTCTCAGCCACATCAAAATCTTCTTCCTGGCCGATGTTGGCCATGTAGGCGATGACTTCATATCCCTGTTCCAGCAGCCATTTTAAAATAATCGATGTATCCAGTCCGCCTGAATAGGCCAGAACTACTTTTTCCTTTGACATAATGTCTCCTTAAATCTGCACTACTTTATCAGTATGGTTATATGATTTTAAATTTATATCATGGGGTTATTAATGCAGAAAAATCTTGAAATAGTCAAGTATAACTGTATAAAATGCGCATAGTGTTTGCATTTATGCATAAATATGATAATTATATTGAAATTTTACATAAAAATACAAAGTTGAAGATCCTATGACCATTTCTGATGAATTAAATCGATTGCTTTCCCAGGGGGTTTCCGGGAACCAGGCCCAACTGGTCCAGGCGCTCAAAGAAAGAGGGGTCCACACTACCCAGTCTTCTGTCTCCCGGGCATTGAAAAAGATCAATGCGACCAAAGGACAGGATGGGTCTGGCAATTCGGTCTATGCCCTGAACCCGGTAGACCTAGGACTCAGGGATATTGGTTTTTTTGACAGCCTGGTGAATAAAATTTCCGACAATGGATACCAGATTGTCATCCAGACACGCCCTGGAACCGCCAATACCGTTGCCAAATTCATCGATGACCATGGATTTTTGAAGGTTCTGGGGTCTGTGGCCGGAGATGATACCATTATCATTGTCCCGGCAAATGTAGAATTTACCCGGCAAATCGTCCAGGAGATCGCCACCTACATGAAACAGATTGGTATCTTTGTGGAGTAGGCCTTCCCGGGCTTCTCATTTCGGTATTGTTTCCCTGTGGTTCTTTTGCGGGGGGGGGGCAAAAAAAAGTCTTATATTGTGTCTATATGGAGAATTAAAGATTTGTTTGAGAAGATAATGGAATTTGCCGAAAATGGAAGAGGGAGACGGTTGCTCAATACCTTGAATAAGAGAGATATCGTTTTGACCTCTTTTGAGTTGGATGCGGTGTTGAAGGCTTATTGTGAAATTGGTTTACCCAGAGAAGTTGAGATGTTGAAGCAACGGAGAGGGATTTTGGGAGATGATGAGTATAATGTTTTGGCTGAAGCGGTTAGGAATAATTGCTGTGCGGAAAGGTATGATGATTTCGCGGCCTCTTTGGGGAATTTATTGCACAGTGGTATGCATATGAATCCTACGAAGACGAATATTGGAAACTCCTCCGAATAAACCAGTTAAACCAATTAAAGCGGACAGACAATTTTTTACACCCGTACCAAGGAGTTTGGTAGCATGAAACTGATTGCGGACAATATCAGGATTACAAAAGAGTCCATCCAGCAAGCCCTTATCAAAAAGGACCCTGTTCCCATACAGACCCTTGCCAAGCTGTGTGCTCAACAGGGAGCCCATGGTATCGACATCAACACCGGCCCCTTGGGAAAAGATCCTGAAGCGGCCATGGTATTTTTTATAAAGGCTGTGGAACAGGTTACGGATCTGCCGCTATTTCTTGATACCACAAATCCTGTGG
>CAXHYW010000534.1:0-3628 GCA_964021475.1 uncultured Desulfobacteraceae bacterium
ACCCGCTGGCTGACTATCTGATGCAATACAGGTTTCCAGGTAATGTCAGGGAACTTAAAAATATGATCGCCGCAGCGGTTCTCCGGGAAAAGACGAATCTTTTGTCAGCCAACGCTTTGGGACAGGAAGAAAAAACAAATACTTTAGATAAGGGCAGAGGGCAGGACGGCAATGCCATCCCACAATCTCTTGCCCAGGTGGAAAAACACCACATTCTCCAGGTGCTTGAAACGGTTGACAACAACCGTACTAAAGCTGCAAAAATCCTGAATATCGGACGTAAAACACTCCAAAGAAAATTAAAACTGTATAATAACCTATAGATAAAAACCCTTCTAAATCATGGCATGGAAGAACTATTATTGGGAGGTGGCCTATTTTATGACGTGATGGGCAAGTGATAAGGGCAATATTATTTTGCCCTTATCACTTTATTATTTGTTGTTTCACCAACGTCCCTAAAGGTTATGTGAAAGGGTTTTGGTGTTTTTGTTTTTAGATTAAGGTATCAATATCAACATATTCAAGATTCCAGGCCTCGGAAACCGCTTTGAATGTAACGTTTCCCTGGACAATATTGGCCCCTTTTTTTATTTCTGCATTATCCTGAATGGCTTGTTTCCATCCTTTGTTGGCAATTTGAAGGGCATATGGCAGGGTGGCATTGGTCAGTGCCTGTGTAGAGGTTCTGGCTACAGCACCAGGCATGTTGGCTACGCAATAGTGGATAACACCATCAACAATATAGGTAGGTTCCGTGTGGGTAGTAGCTTTTGAGGTTTCAAAGCATCCGCCCTGGTCAATGGCGACGTCCACAATGACAGAACCATCTTTCATGTCTTTTAGCATATCCTTTGTCAACAGCTTGGGTGCCTTGGCCCCTGCCACCAATACGGCACCAATTACCACATCTGCCTTGATGACAAGTTCCCTGAGGATGGCAGGGTTGGACATGATAGGGAAACAATTGGCAGGCATGACATCGTCCAGGTAGCTCAGACGGCTTAAGTTGTTATCCAGAATATAAACCTTAGCGCCCAAACCACAGGCCATTTTCGCAGCATTGATTCCAACGACACCACCCCCGATGACCACAACCGTTGCTGGTTCAACGCCGGTTACGCCACCAAGAAGTACGCCCATGCCACCCTGGGGCATTTCAAGATATTTGGCACTTTCCTGGGCAGCCATGCGGCCTGCGACTTCACTCATGGGGACCAGCAGGGGCAGGGAACCATCTGATTTTTCAATGGTTTCATAGGCAATACAAATGGCCTTGCTTTTGATGAGTACCTGGGTCTGGGGTTCATCCGCAGCCAGGTGGAGATAGGTAAAAACAATTTGATTTTCTCTGATGAGATCATATTCGGAAGGTTGGGGTTCCTTGACATGCATCACCATATCGGATTGTGCATAGACATTTGCAGGTGTATCCACAATTGTGGCACCGGCTTTAATGTAGTCGGCATCGTCGAAACCGCTGCCTTTTCCGGCATCTTTCTCCACAAGAAGTTTGTTGCCATTATCGACCATTACGGCCACACCGGCAGGGGTCATGCATACACGTTTCTCAGCAACTTTGATCTCTTTAAGAATTCCAACAATCATTTTTCGATCTCCTTTGGTTTCACTTTGCTGTTTTTTTTTAATTTCAATGGATTAAATACAAGAATCTTTTTTATTCCAATGACGTGGGTCACCCTATTGGGTCAGCCTATTGGGAAAGTTTGTTTGCAAAAGGCTTGCCATTATCTTTAACTTGAAAAATAAAAAAACAATCTATCCATATGAAATCAAAAGGTTTTTTTTATATTTTATTTGTCTGGCACGGCAGAGCTGCAGGGTTAAGAGGTAGGATTGGTAGCTAAAGTTACCATGTTTTTAAGAAATATTTTTGTATAGACAGGTATGTGGCCGATTTTATAAAACTTAATCAAGCCAAGTCGTTTAATTACCATTGGTAACTATGGTATCCAGTTTGATGTTGTATTTTTTCATTTTTTTAAGCAGGGCAGGATGGGATATGTTCAGGGCAAACGCACTCTTTCGGACGGTTTTTTTGTTTTCAAGGGCATCTATTATGATTTTTTTTTCAAGTTCAGCCACCTGATCTTTAATGGAGCGGATCTCACCTTCAGGAGCATTTAGTTTGCTTTCCTGATACTTGCTCAATTCATGGCTGAAGAGAATGGCATCCACATCAATGGCAGGCCCGGGGCTTATAAAGACTGCCCTTTCGATAACATTTTTAAGCTCCCGAACATTGCCCGGCCATTCATGTCTGATAAGTTTATCCATAGCCGCCGGGGTCAAAGAAGGGATTTGCTTTTTAAGCCGCATGAGGAGTTGGAAAAAGAAGTGATCCAGCAGCATGGGAATATCCTCTTTACGATGTTTCAAAGGGGGAATATGGATTGGCAGCACATTGATTCTGTAATAGAGATCTTCACGGAATTGATTCTGCTTTACCAGTTGATCCAGGTTTTTATTGGTTGCAGTGATGATCCGTGTATTGATAGGGATCTCCCGGATCCCGCCAATGCGCCGGATGGCATTCTCCTGAAGTACTCTCAGCAGTTTTGCCTGGGACCCCATGGGCATCTCACCTATTTCGTCCAGAAAAATTGTTCCATGGTTTGCCGTCTCAAAAAGGCCTGGTTTCCCCTCTTTTCTGCCGCCGGTAAATGATCCGCTAACATACCCGAAGAGTTCGCTTTCCAGCAACTGCTCGGGCAGGGTAGCACAGTTAATGGGGATATAATGCCCCTTTCGCCTACTTTCCGAGTGGATGGCCTTGGCAAACAGTTCTTTCCCGGTACCGCTGGCACCGTGTATGGCCACAGTTGCATCCGTTGCTGCTATCTTCTGGGCAAAGACAATGGCTTCTTTAATGCTAGGCGTATTTCCAATAATATCACTGAAACTATGGCTTTCCATGTCCGATGAAATAGAACGGGCAAGCTTTTTTATTTCATGCATTTCCCGTGCAATTTCAACGGCACCTATGATCCTGTCCGCTGAATCCCGGATAGGCTTGCAGGTAGAGACATATTGATACCGACCATTGTCGGTAATGAGATTCTGTCTGGCATTCTCGACGTTTTTACCCTTGAGGCACTCCAGAATTTCGTAGTGTGAAAGGGCCAGGTTTTTAATGTGTGTTCCAATAAGATTTTCAGGAGTCTGCGTGAAAACCCCACTGGCCACTTGATTGATGGTAGTGATCATTCCCTCTTTATCTATGGAAACCACCCCGTCGCTCATATTATCCAGCACAACCCTGAACCGATTGGCCTTTTCCTCCTGGGGAAGGGTATGAATGAACTCATTTTTGATGAACCCGTCGATTTCATCAAAAATGTGAGACAGCTTATTTTTATCCATCTGCCGGGTGATGTTTTCAATCTCAGTATAAACATGGGCCTCATCCATTTTTCGATCCACTTCCATGGAGATAATATTAAATCCCGATTGGGCAAGAATAGTGGAAATATCGGCCACAATACCCATACGGTCTTTAAACAAAAGTTTTAGTTTATGATTCAACGGAAATACTCCTTTTTGGTTTGGCACTATATAACCTTGCAGATAATAGGTAATCAGTGGCATTTTGTCGAGAAAAGTATGA
>CAXHYW010000535.1:0-3624 GCA_964021475.1 uncultured Desulfobacteraceae bacterium
CGTGTCAAGGTTGTCGATAATTACTTTTTGTTCCATGTTGTGTTCCTCCAAAGTTCCGTGTAAACCGGCTTTTTAATAGTTGTTTAAACTTCATTAGTTCACGTTTTATGCCAAGTAGAGAAAATATTATTTGATCTTACTGAAATTATTCGATATATTTTATTGTATTTAAAATTAGATTACAGAAACATCTGAATAGTGTTTTGATTTGACATGTAGTGGTTTAATTTAGCCATAATGATGATATAAAATACCCAAAAAGAGGTGCGAATGCCCAGGCCCGATATCGAATTATTCAAGGAACTTGATCCCCAAGCCCTTCAGAAAAAATTTTTAAACTCTTTGATAAAAATACAGAATGTCAGAAGAGGATCCATCTGGATAAAAAAAAAAGAATCCTATGTTTGTGTGGAAGCCGCCGGGGCTGAAAGTGAGAATATAAAAGGGGTGGTGTTAGATAGCAGTCATCCCAGTATTGTGGGGTGGGTGATAGAGAACAAAAAAATGACGGTTGCAGAAACCAAGAGCGATCGCCGTCATTATCGGGAGGTTGAAGATGAATTTGCGGTGAAAAGCAGCCAGATCCTCTGCTTCCCCTTGTTTTTGAGTGAAAATGAAGTCTATGGAGCCGTACAGATTATTGATACCACCTCGGGTAAAACCCGGTTGAATCTGGACAAGGATTATCTGGAACCCTTGCAAAATCTGGTGGATATCTGTTCCATTGCCATGAGCAATGCCATTTTGTTCTCTTCTGAAAAAAAGAAAGCCCTTCATTTGAAATCCGCCCTTTCCAGGATGCAAAAAGAGAGTCTTATCATCGGACAGAGTGAAAGTTTTCAAAAAAGCATGGCCCTTGTCAAAAGCTATGCAGATACCGATTTTCATGTGCTGATAACAGGAGACAGCGGTACGGGGAAGGAACTTGTGGCTGAAAGGCTGCACAAGCGAAGTGGCCGCAGGAAAAAACCGTTTTTAGCACAGAATTGTTCGGCCATCCCGGAAACACTTTTGGAAAGTGAATTGTTTGGATATAAAAAAGGGGCTTTTACCGGTGCCACCCGGGATCGGGCGGGACTTTTTGAAGCTGCGGACGGGGGAACGGTATTTTTGGATGAGATCGGGGATATGCCCATGAGTACCCAGGCAGGCCTGCTCCGGGTACTACAGAAAAACGAGATCAAGCCCCTGGGGGAGACAATGGCCAGGCAGGTTGATGTGAGGATTGTTGCTGCCACCAACAAGGATATCAAAAAAATGATTGCGGACAATAGTTTCCGCCAGGATTTGTATTATCGGCTCTCGGTTCTACCGGTCCATTTGCCCCCTTTGCGGGATCGACGGGAAGACATACCACTTCTGGTCAAGCATTTTCTTGGGACAGAATCCATTAAGGCCAACACAAAGGAAAAGAAGATGATGCCGGATGCCATGCAGCATCTGGTGGCCTATCACTGGCCCGGGAATATCCGGGAGCTGGAAAACCTGATTCGATATCTGATGGTGACCATTCCAGAAGAATCTATTCAGGCGGTAAATCTACCGCCCCACTTCCGGGAGCCACATCCCATAACAGATGATCCCTATGCCATTCCAAACACCTCCCTGGCGCAATTGAACAATGAGTTCATGGTGGATCTTACCTGCTTGACCTGGCCGGGACTGGAAGAAAGCTATGTAACTTCTCTGTTGAAAAAATATAACTGGAATATCACCTGGGCTGCCAAGGCTTCTGGCATTAATCGGTCCACCTTTGCCTCGAGGATGCGAAAATTGCATATTAAAAAGAATAAGACAAGGTGAAGAATAAGACAGGGTGAAGAATAATTTGATTTGATCAACCCCGTTGAAAGGAGGGTTAAATGAGTTTTGATCAAATGCATGACAAACGGATACGTGAACTGGAAGAGATGAATCAACATCTAAAGCGCCAGGTTCAGGAAAATAGGGTTAGCAACCAATCCATCCGGACTGCCAGAAAAAATTGGGAAAAAACAGTCGATGCCATTGATGATTGGATTTGCATTATTGATCTTGATTCCTCAATTCTCAGATCAAATCGTATAGTGGAAAAATATTTTCAATTGAAAGTACAAGATGCCATAGGGCTTAAATGCTGCAAATTAACCCATGGGGAAAATCATTCGGTTATTCACTCATGCCCCCTTCCCAAAATGCTCAAAAGTAAAAAAAGAGAGAGTGCGGAGATGGAAACCCGTGAGGGGCACTGGATGCTTATCACGGTTGATCCCATATTCAATGGTGATGGGGAAATTATCAGTGCCGTTCATATCACCCAGGACATTACCCAAAGAAGATTGATTCAAAATGAAAGGGAAATATTGGTCAGAGAGTTAAAAAATGCCTTGACCCGGATTAAAACCCTGAATGGGCTTATCCCCATCTGTTCCACCTGTAAAAAAATCAGGGATGATAAAGGATACTGGAGTCTGATTGAGTCCTATATTGAAAGACACTCCGATGCGGCATTCAGCCATGGTATCTGTCCTGCGTGTTCCGACAGGCTTTATGGAGAAAAGGATTGGTACATTGACATGAAGAAGAAAAAAAAACAAAAAAAATAGCGTCAAGGTCGAACCCGGGCGTTATTTTTTCCTCAACTGAAAAAATTTTTAAAGCGGGATGTCATCTTTCCGCGTGATTTTTCTTTTTCCATTTCTTGTTTGAACGACTGGATAAGATATCGAAAGTCTTTTTTCTGTGTATCGGATTTGTTAGATAGTTTTTTGATCAATGGCCCAAGCCTTGTGATATCATCCAATTCCGGCAAGCTCAGCCACAGATTGAGAAGGCTCACAATTTTGTTGTTATTGATGGGCTTTTCGCCAAAAGAAACATCCTCTTTTAGAAAGGTGTTTATCATTTGAGCATGTTGCTGGTTGAGTTGTCTTGCTTTTGTGAGAATGGCAATGGCCGTTGAAGGTGTGATATCTTTGATTCGATGGCAAATATTGTAAAAAACATTCACTTGATCCGGGCGCATCGTTTTTTCTTTGAGCTCATTTGAATAGGCTTCATCCCCCACCACTTCTCGTTTACTCTGGGGGAAGGTGGTCATGAAAAATTGATTAAGGGGGCCAGTTCCCACCCCATCCAATTCAACAAAAGTGCGAAGGGTCAGTAGTCGGCCACTTTCAAATTTTTTGATCGATGGAAGGGCGTCCAGGATATTTTTGGTGGTAAAGTCTGGTCCAGCACAAATCAGTTCAATAATCTTGAGCTGTTCGTTGCTGAAGTTTTTTATCCGTTGAAGGAATACCTTGGTGACTTTTGTGGTGGCTTTTTTTTCATCGCAAAACAATTCTAAAATTCGATATTGAATGGAATTTGGTACGATATCTTGCTCTTTTATGATCTTTTTGAAATCGGCTTTTGTTGATCCAGATGATATAACCAGGCTTTTTTTTACTGCCTCTGCTGGTGGCGATCCCGTATCTGAAATCTCTCTAATTATTTCTTCGCGTGTCTTTTGTTTTACAAAAAAATCTTGGGAAGAAATTCCACGGCTTTTATTTTCGCTCATTTATTTCCCTGAATCAATTGTTTAAAATAAATAAGATAGATAAGAACTTGCATTTAGTCAAGAAAAGTATGGAAAATATT
>CAXHYW010000536.1:0-3621 GCA_964021475.1 uncultured Desulfobacteraceae bacterium
TCTCCGGAGTGACTGGAGTTCAGACGTGTGCTCTTCCGATCTGGACCGATTTCGATGAATGTGGAAACCCCATTCTGGTGCATCTGTTCAATGTTGTCGATGAAATTAACCGGGTGCATGAGTTGATTGCCAAGGGTCTCTTTAATTTGATCCGGCTCACAGGGGTAGGGGGCTCCGGTGGTGTTGGACAATACCTCAATATTCGTGGGTGCTATCTGTTTGCTGGCAACAAAGGTTTTGAAAGGGGTGGCGGCATCTTCAACCAGTCTACTGTGGAAGGCTGCTGCCACGGGAAGTTTGATGGCCCGCATCTTTTTTTGTTTGCAAAGGGTTTTAGCCTTGTCAATTTCATGGGTGTGGCCGGATAGGACTCCCTGGGTGTGGCTATTTTTATTGGCAAGGACAAGATCAAGATTTGTCTCTTTAATCAGTGCTTCAATCTTTTCTATGGGCGCTTGGATCGCCAGCATACTACCGGAATCCCCTTCTTTTTTTCCGGCTGCCGCCATGTATTTGCCCCTTGCCGCAGCAAGTTGCAAAAAGCTTTCTTTGTCTATCCATCCGGCAGCGCAAAGGGCGGATAGTTCTCCGAAACTGTGGCCGCAGGCCATGGCAGGGGTCACCTTGAAGCGACTTAATATCTGGGTCATACCCAGACAAATTGCGCCAAGGGCTGGCTGGGCAATATCGGTTTGCCGCAGGGCGTCTTCGGATTGCGTTTTTGTCTGTAAATGAAGGGGGGGCGGAAAAATATAGTTGACCAGAGAGTTGTTCTGGGCGTCTGGATTCTCTTTTTGAAAGCAGGATTGAGCTGAAGAAATGGCCTCCATGGCTTCGGGAAATACCGACGACAGGTTTTTTGCCATCTGTGTATACTGGCTGCCCTGGCCGGGGAATAAAAACCCGAGTTTCCCTTCTGGTTTCCCCGATGCAAAAAATACAGATCCCTGGGACTGCTCCCCAGTTGATAGGGTCGCAAGGGCTTTTTCAATCATTTCAGTCAAATTGTCTTGTTTGTTTAAAACAATCAAAAGCCTGAATTCATCATCTGAGCAAAAGGTTCGTCTGGATTCAAAGGCCTGCCAGGCGATGGATAAACTTCTTTCCCCGGAATCGGAATCTGAGAAAGCGGCCACCTGTTTTTCCAGAGCATTGATTTTTTGGGCCAGTTCTTTTTTAGTGTTGGCAGAAAAGGCCATAATTTGGACAGAGCCATCCCAGGATACGTGGGATTTTTTTGGGTCATATTCTTCCAGAACCGCATGGAAGTTGCTGCCGCCAAAACCAAAGGCACTGACACCGGCTCTTCTTGGATGGGGATTGTCTTGTTTTTCCATCCAGGGTTTGGACTGGTCATTCAGGTAAAAAGCAGATGAATTGATAGTAAGTTCCGGGTCCGGGGTTTCGGCTTTTAATGTGGGGGGAATCACTTTATTATACAGGGCCAGAGCGGTTTTAATGATCCCGGCAGCACCGGCTGCCGCCTTGGTGTGACCGATCATGGATTTGACCGACCCAATGGCGGTTTTGTTTTGGGTGGCAATTGTCTGTTCGTTAAAACAGGCTTTCAAAGCGGTGAACTCCACCTTGTCTCCCACCCTCGTGCCGGTGCCGTGGGCTTCTATCAACTCCACCGTGGACGGATGAACATCGGCAAGATCATAGGCTTGATTCAATGCCTTTATTTGCCCCTTTGCTTCCGGGGCATAAATGGCAGAGGTTCTGCCGTCACTGGAAGTTCCCATACCTTTTATCAGGGCATAAATTCTGTCATTATCCCGGATGGCATCGTCAAGCCGTTTGAGGACTATCATGCCAATGCCCTCTCCCAATACGGTTCCGTCGGCATCCTTTGAAAAGGGTTTGATATCACTGGTATGGGATAATACTCCGGTTTTTGAAAAACACATGTGCATGAAAATGTCGTTCAGGGTATCCACCCCGCCGGTGATGGACATGTCGCATCTATGAGATTGCAACTCCATGACAGCCGTATGAATGGCGGAAAGTGAACTGGCACAGGCAGAATCACTGACCGTATTGGTGCCGGACAGATTTAATCTATTGGCAATTCTGCCGGCCACTACATTGCCCAGAAGGCCTGGAAAAGAGTTTTCCTGCCAGGGGACATAACTCGCTTGAATCCGATGGAGAATTTCCTCTTTTTTTTCAGAATCGATGCCGGACTCGTCCAGGGCTTTTTTCCAGATGGGATGGCCCAGCCTTGCTCCTAATGGGATGGCAAGTTCCTGGGTCCCGGTGACCCCCAAAATAACGTTCACGGTTTTGTCTTGGAGAAAGGGATGGTTGACCGGATACCCGGCATCCTCCAGGGCCATACGGGCGACTTCCAATCCCAACAGTTGGGAGGTATCGGTTGCTGTTAGATTATTGGGCGGGATACCGTAGCTTAGGGGATCAAAGGCGATACCGGGAATAAATCCGCCCCGGGTGCAATAAACATGATCCGGGGTGGTGGGGTCCTGGTTAAAATAATCCTTTAATTCCCAATGGGTCTCAGGAATATCCTCAATGGCATCAACTCCATTGAAAAGCAGGTGCCAGTATTCTTTCAGATTACTGGATTTTGGGAAAATACATCCCATTCCGATGATGGCAATAGCGGTTTTATTTGTATCTTTTTTTATCTTGACCATGGATGTATTTTATAAAAATTATTATTGAGAATCATGGGGCAATATACTATCCAAAATGGGGGAAATCATCCATTGGTAGGGTTTTTGACAAAAGTTTTACAAATAGAGTCCGCCTTTAAATTTGGGATAACAGCGCTTGTTTTTCCATGGGTTTAAAGGTGGTAAGTTCAAAGGGCAGTTCAATTCCCTGGGACCTTAGAAAAGAGATTCTTGTGCACAGGCAGGCCCCGAACAAAAGGTTCAATGCTACTTCTGCGGTCTTTCTGTTTTCAGAGTGTTCAAGAAAACTGCCTTTGACCCATTGGTTAAAGGCACCGATGGACGGCCCGCACCAGATTTGGTAATCCATTTTCCTTTTTGGGATACCATTGATGGCCCACCGGGAGGATTGGCCAAGATAGGACCGAAATACCAGGGCCATTTTATGTTTCGGATCGGTTTGTGCCCTTTGAATTTCCCTGGTATTGCCCTGGCTTTCAAAGAAGTGTTTGGTGGACTGCCAGGCATTTTCAAACCCGGTCAGCAGGAATTTTTCTTCAATTTCTGTCTTTGATTTTTCATTAATCTCTTCAAAACAGGAATGGGCTTTGTAAAGCTGGTAAAGCTTTTCCGCCCTGACCGGAAACAGGGTTCCCCGTTTCAACACCTGTACCCTGGCGCCGATTTCAAACATATCTGCTGCCGGGGCCATTGCTACATCGGCTTGTTCCGCCTGGCACAGCAGGCGTTTGACATCCTCACAAACGCCAGCTTCCACGCAGGACTGGTTAATGGAACCGGTCAGGATATATGAAGCTCCCATGCTGAACGCGGCGGCTGCCGATTCCGGGGTGGCAATGCCGCCAGCCATTCCCACGCACAAAGGGGTTGTATAGCGAAAGGTTTCCATGAATTCGTTTTTCAGGGCAATCATGGTGGGCAAAAGGGTAAGGGCGGGTCGATTGTCTGTGTGGCCACCTGAATC
>CAXHYW010000537.1:0-3619 GCA_964021475.1 uncultured Desulfobacteraceae bacterium
CATTAAATCAGGGCAATGATTTTTTATAGGGTTTAAGTGGTAAATTTGCAATCAGATTAATTTGCAATCAGGTAAATTTGCAATCAGGTAAAGATGACAGGTTCAATAATTCACACAATTAATAAGAGTAAAAATAGCATTGTCACCATAGGGGGAGATGGGTCTCATAAAGCCTATCTTGCTGCAAAATTATTTGCTTCACAAACAACACCCCTTGTGGTGATACTGCCGGATCAAAAACAAGCCCTGGGGTTTATCGACGATCTGTCTTTTTATATGTCCCAAGAAAAGGAGAAAATTCTCTATTTTCCCGGATATAATATTCTTCCCTTTAAATCGCTGTCTTATCACAGAGAAACCTCAATAAAGCGGCTTTCTGCTCTATCTAAAATCCTTGAAGCCGGGAAAAAAAAATATTTACTGGTCACCTATATTGATACCTTGCTACAGCAACTTATCCCAAAAAAAAGTATTAATGACTTTTTAGAATTGGTCATCGTAAATGAGGAGCTTGACCGCGATCAATTGATCTTAAAGCTTGAGGCTGGCGGTTACTCAAGGGTTTCCCTGGTGGAAGACCCCGGGGAATACTCCGTTAGAGGGGGGCTCTTAGACCTGTTCTCGCCGGGTGAAAAAAATCCCATCCGCATAGAATTTTTTGGAGATATAGTAGAATCCATTCGCTATTTTTCACCCTTTACCCAGCGGAGGATTAAGGCATTAAATGAAACCGTTATATTGCCTGCCACCGAAGCCATTATTTTCAAAGAGGAGGTGCCCCATATTCTGGCACGGTTAAGGGCTGCAGGTAACCTGGCAGGCTTGAGTGCCGACCATACTAGAGAGTATGTGACGGAAACTCGAGAATTTGGCAGGTTTCCCGGTATCGAAAGTATGCTGTCCATTGTATATGAGCGCCTTGATACCTTATTTGATTATTTGTCCGAACAATCTGTATTTTTATTGGATTCTCCTGAAAATCTTGCAAACAAAGCCATGGAGTTTGAAAATCAGGCCCTGCACAATTACAAAGCAGTGACAGCTGAAAATAGACTCTGCGTGAAACCTGAATCTATTTACCTGAACTGGAACCAGGTAAATGGCAATATAAAACAACACAAGCAAATTGCCTTTAAACAGATTCTGCTTGAGGCAGACAAAGCAGATTCCTCGATTCTCTCTTTTGATTATGGGGACAATTTGGAATTGTCTACCAGTTTGAAACGGCAGGGTGTTGATGAAAATCCCTTAAAACCCCTGGTGGATTGGTTTGAGAAACATTTGAGTAATCATTTGGTTGTTTTTTGCGTTATGAGTCAGGAGGTCCAGGCCAAACGGCTGACATCCCTGCTTGCCCCCTATGGAATTGCCCCCGTTTTCTGTGACTCTTTTGAGCAGTTAAAAAATCTTTCTTCCGGGGTGTATTACATTATCTCAGATCTTTCTTCGGGGTTTGTCCTGCCGGAAAAAAATCTTGCCATTGTGACGGAAAACGAGATTTTTGGTAAAAAAAGAATCCGTCGACAAAAAAGCCAGCATCGTGATTTAAAAACACAATTCATAGCGCCAGAAGAATTGAAGAACGGCGATATTGTTGTCCATATGGAGCATGGTGTGGGAAGGTTTGAAGGCTTGTGTAACCTTAGTATTGCCGGGATCTCCCAGGATTTTATTCTGATTGAATATCAGGATGATGATAAATTGTATCTGCCCGTAGACCGAATCGAAATGATCGGTAAATATATTGGGGTGGATGGCTATAATCCGGTTCTTGATAAAATTGGCTCTAAAAATTGGATGAATTCAAAGGCCAAGGCCAAAGAGGAAGTGGAAAAACTGGCCGCAGATTTGCTGGATCTGTATGCAAGCCGCAAGGTAAACAATGGATTTGCCTTCAGTCTGCCGGATAATTATTATAATGATTTTGAAGCTTCTTTTCCTTATGAAGAGACCCGGGATCAGCTCAAGGCCATCGATGATGTTCACCTGGATATGGAATCCAAGACGCCCATGGATAGGCTTGTCTGTGGGGATGTGGGATACGGGAAAACAGAAGTTGCCATCCGGGCCGCCTTTAAAGCGGTAAATGACGGAAAACAGGTGGCGGTTGTGGTACCCACCACTATCCTGGCCGAACAGCACCTGATCACATTTAGGGATCGGTTTAAGAATTATCCTGTGGAAATTCAATGCCTGTCCAGGTTCAGAAGCCGCAAGGAACAACTTCAGATTTTAAAAAAGATGGATACAGGTCTTGTGGATATCGTCATCGGCACCCATCGGTTGCTGCAAAAGGATGTGGAGTTTAAGTCTTTGGGGTTGCTGGTCCTGGATGAAGAGCAGCGGTTTGGTGTCAAACACAAGGAGATCCTGAAAAAGAAGAGAAGTACCGTGGATGTGCTGGCCCTGACCGCCACCCCCATTCCCAGAACCCTTCACCTGTCCTTGACGGGTATGAGAGACATCTCTGTCATCAGCACCCCCCCTGCGGATCGCCAGCCCATCATTTCTTATATTTCAAAATATGAAGATTCGATCATAAAGGATTCCGTGGAAAAGGAATTGTCCAGAAACGGCCAGGTTTTTTTCATCCACAATAATATTAAAAGTATTTTTAAAATTGCCGATGAGATACAAAAAATTGTTCCCCATGCAAAGGTGGGGGTTGCCCACGGCAGACTGTCTGAGACCGAGTTGGAAAAGGTCATGTTCCAGTTTATCAATCGAGAGATTAATGTGTTGGTCTGTACGACCATTGTGGAATCAGGGCTTGATATTCCTTCCGCCAACACCATGATCATTAATAAGGCGGAACGATTTGGACTTTCCCAGATTTATCAGTTAAGGGGGCGCATCGGCCGGGGAGACAATCAGGCCTATGCGTATCTGTTTATCTCAGATGAATCAAAATTGTCAAAGGATGCCCAAAAGAGGCTGTCCGCGTTAATGGAATATAAAGATTTGGGGTCTGGATTTCAGATCGCCATGAAGGATTTACAGATCAGAGGGGCAGGAACCGCTCTCGGGGCTTCCCAATCCGGGCATATTGCAGCCGTCGGGTATGATATGTTTTTAAAGCTGCTGGACCAGGCCGTCCATGATCTTAAAGGAGAAGACAGCATAGACCCCCTTGATCCGGAAATCAATGCCAGTATGTCCTCAGGGTTTCCAGATCAGTATATCGAATCGGTGGAGCAACGCTTGACCCTGTATCGGCGGTTGTCCCGGCTGACAAAGGTTGCAGAAATATCCGATATGAAAAAAGAATTGTTGGACCGGTACGGGAAATTGCCCAAGGAAGCGGAAAATATGCTTTTGAAAATAATGCTGCGAATATTTGCTATCCAGGCCGGGGTAAAGCGCCTGGATATTACACCCAATTCCATGACGCTTACATTTTCAATGGTCCACCTTGCAAAACCTTTGGAATCAATTGATACCATATTACAGAAGATGGTTGTATATAAGTATGTCAAAAAAGAGACCATCCAGATTGAACTTGCGAAAAAAAGAAACAATATCTCCCAAGCCCTCTTAGAAGCGAAACAGATTTTAAAGGCCATTGGATCAAATTAATCGATTTTTCAAACTTAAGTTAAGAAAAATTTAAATTTTTAAA
>CAXHYW010000538.1:0-3618 GCA_964021475.1 uncultured Desulfobacteraceae bacterium
TGTCTGAAACCGATTATATTGAATTTTTGAAAAGCCATATCAAACAAAAGGACCCTGAAGAAATCCTTGTGGAAAAATCAGGCTTAAACGGCATTGATAGCGCCATGGAAAAGCTTCCGGTAAAATACCGCGAAGTTTTGACCCTTTATTACTTGGATGACATGCTTTATAAAGAGATTGCCAGTGTTTTGGATATTCCCATGGGAACCGTCATGTCCCGGTTGACCCGGGCAAGGGAAGGAATAAAAAAACACTTATTAAGCCAACAGCCTCCTGTGGGTGGTAAGATATTAAACATTAATTTTAGACGGCAGAATCCAAAATTAAAATACCAGGCCGAATAAAATAAGTTCCTTCATTGAGAAAGGCCTTAAATTTTGGGTGGGATCGGAGCTGGTTGGCCAATGCTTTGACATAGTGTTGGGTCCTTAGAATATGGTCACCGGTTTCATTGTCCCGGGTCTCGGCAAGACTGGCCAGGGCGATGATGGTGGCATCCCGGGTCTGTTGGATGTCCTTGGTGTTTTTTTGGAGCATGGCAATCATCTGATTGGTATGCTGGGCCATGATTCCGAATTCATCATTGCTGCTCACCGTGATCCGGGTGTCCAGATTTCCCTGGGTCACTTTTATCAGGGCTGTGTTCTCTTTTCCCACAGCTATATTCAGGTTTTTGGTATAGGACAATATGAGATTGAAAATGTGAATTAGAAAGAGGAGGGTGACAAAACCGATTTCCTTTATTACCGATACCCTGGCAGACTTGGCATCAATGGTATCCAGGTTCATCATCCACCCCAGATCTTTGAGAATCACCAATAAAATAATGGCTGCCACAGTAATGGCTGCTATGGCAGCCACGATACCGAATTTTAAGGTCATCGGAAAATAACGGGGATCTACCTGGATATTCTGATTCAGGGCTGCCAATTGTGTGGCAATGATCCGTTCCCTGGCCAGGGCCAAGTCTGTTGCCATGAAAAAACCAAGGGTTGTGGTTCCCAATATTATTTTTAGTCCGCTTTCAATACCGGGGAATCCATACATCCATTTGTTTATGCCGGCAATGACGAGCCCAACGCTGAAGCAGCAGAGCAGTTCAATACAAAATTGTCTTGTGATCTGGTTTCGGCCCTGGATATTGTTCATGAATTTTTTCAATAAAATCAGTCTCAGAACATAGAAAAAACTGAAAATAAGGGTTAGCTCAATAAACCAGTCCAATAGCTTAAGGGTTTCAACCAGGGGGCAGACCTGACCGCCGTATATGCCCATGATCAATATGGCTGTCAGGTAGTGACTTCCACTTCTGGTATGGGGTTCGCCAATTGTATTTTGCATTGATTGTCCTTTGACTGACAAGTAAGATTCTTCGGTGCATCAGATTCCTGATGGCCTGGGATTGTTAGGGATGAAGCCCATGGGCTACCATTTTATCTTAGGCAGTTTTTGTCACGCTTATACACGGTTGTCTGATTCACAACCTCTATATATTTGTCACAATTGCCATTTTGACCTCTGTTATCTGTAAATCTTATGTAGTTTGCTGAATCTATTTTTGCATATACATTGGCGTAATTTATTGTAATTTTTGTAATATTCATGCATTTGGTCTGGCCCGGGGGGATTTCCGGTCCCCAGATCTCGGGGTCGAGCCCTTCTCTGACAGACATTTTCAGGAAGCGGGAATCACTCCCAGGATAACAAACACCGTTGCCACGACAGACCTTTGTCAAGGGTTTGGTCAGGCTGTTGGTCACACAAAACTCCTTTTTCGGGATCAGGCCCCCGCCCGCCACAATTGAGGTAAAACCGAAGAACATAACCATGATTATCATCAGAAAATGTAAATGATGCGATTTGATCTTCATAAATACCTCCTTTGAGTTCCCCAGAGATTGTGTCGAAACACATTCAGAGCAGACTATCGCATTTGAACATGGAATAGGCTGGCAGCTGATTGCAATTCATCGTAAATAAATGAAATTGATAATGCAAAAGTCATTGCTGGAAGTTAAAATACCTAAAAATGGTTAGCATCTATTCATGGCCATGTCAATGCATGGAACAATAGAATCAATCGTTATGCTTTTGGGGGGAAGATATGGGTTGGATTTTTGTGCTACATTGTGATATAAAACCCAGTGTAAATATTATAATCAACTTAATTTACAGGGGAAAAAACGTGAAAATAGTTTCCATCGCCATAAGCAAGAAAAAAGGCACTATCAAAACCTGCGTGGACCAGGCGGAGCTTGTCGAAAACCATGGCATAAAAGAGGATGCCCATGCAGGAGACTGGCACCGGCAAATAAGTTTGTTATCGGCTGAAAGCATCGAAAAGGTCAGTACAGAAGAGTTTAAACTTAATTTTGGTGATTTTGCCGAAAACATCGCCACCACCGGGGTTGACTGGAAGTTACAGCCCATCGGCCAGCGGGTACGTCTTGGACAGGATGCCCTGGTTGAAATGACCCAAATCGGGAAAGAATGCCATAAAAAATGTGCCATCTATTACCGCACAGGGGATTGCATTATGCCCAGGGAAGGTGTATTTGCAAAGGTTCTAACAGGTGGGATGATTAAGGTCGGCGATGAGATTGTACTGGTTGAACCATTGGCTGATCTGGCGGTTGATTAATTGATTTGTTTGTGTTGCCTCCGGGCAAGCTAAAATATTCAAAAGAAGGGTAGAAGGGTAGATCAATGGGTTATAAAATTGAATTAAAGGATGCCAAAAAAGGCTATACCTACGATCAGGATAAGATCATGTCTCCTGAAGAGACCGTCAAACGGTTCAAAGAGCGAACAGCCGCTCTGGATCTGGACATTTTAAGTCAGACCCGGCGCATTGATAACGGCAGGCTGGATATTCCGGTCTTTTTCTCTGAATGCGGTGCCGATGCCCAACGGGTGACCGGCACCAATAAGCAGATGGGCAAGGGCGGAACACCGGAACAATCCGAGGCCAGTGCAGTCATGGAGCTTGGGGAACGGTTCAGCTTTTTCTCTTTTGTAAACAAGGAAGAAAATTTCATCTATGCCACTCCGGAAGAATTGGGGGAAAAGGGACTTGCTTATTCCCAGATCATCAAGTCTGTCCATGATACACAAAGTGATGCCCTCAAGGTCAAACCCATTTTTGATCAATTGCCGCTCCAATGGACAAAGGGATACAACCTGACCCGGAAAACCGAAGTTCTCATCCCCTTTAACTGGTTTTATATGATCAACGAGTTTAACGGGCCCAGCGCGGGAAACTGCACGGAAGAAGCCTTGAGCCAGGGGATCTGTGAATTGGTGGAACGACATACCTCCTCCATTGTCAGTCATGAACACCGCAATGTCCCTGGCATTCGTCTCGAATCCTTTACCGATCCCCTTGTAAAAGAGTTGCTGGGAAAGTTTAAAGAACAGGGGGTTGAGGTCTATGCCACTGATTTTTCCCTGGATACCGGTATCCCCACCATCGGTGTTCTGGCCTGGGATCCTGTCACCTTTCCCCATATGAGTGAAATAGTCTGGACCGCCGGCACCTCCCCGGACCCCCAGAAAGCCATGAGTCGCGCCAGATCGGAAGAGCACACGTCTGAACTCCAGTCACTCCGGAGAATCTCG
>CAXHYW010000539.1:0-3602 GCA_964021475.1 uncultured Desulfobacteraceae bacterium
TGCAAAAGCCACAGGTCGGGGTGTCTTTTCCTTCGAGCAAGATGATTTCACTGATCTTGTTACAGTCTTTACAATGGTATTCAAAAATAGGCATGGGTTTTCCTTTCACCGATCGATTTTGGTTATTCCGGGTATTTTCCAGGGTTTGTATCCGGTTGTAAATTTGTTTCAGGGCCTGTCTCATTGACATATTCCGTATTTTGTTTTTCAAGGGTTCATTCAATTCCTATTTTCACAGGAATATTGGTGATTTGAATAGCAAGGCCCATGCCAAATCGATTAAATAAACAAAATGTCTTTAATGTGATTAAATATCAGTTGGTTATATTTATGTTTTGAAGTCTTCTCTCCATTTAACGATGGGGGGGACCCAAAGAGTCGGAAAATCAAGACCGGATAGGTTGCATTGGCGCATTATTGCATTGGCATTTTATTGCATAAACCGGCCAACGCATTTTGAATATTTTCTGTGGTTAAACGCATTGGCGCGGCGATTGAATTCATATGCAAACTACTTCGGGCCATTGGGGATGGAATAGAGGATGTGGTTTTTATTGACCAGAATTGTTTCCAATTTGATCTGGGGATCAAGGTTTCTCTCATAAAGGGTTGCATTGAAGATGGTTAAAAAGTTCTCCTGGTAATCACCGACCAGGTCACTTAACCGATCGTATCCGTTTCCTCTGTTGAGGTTGACCTCTCCGTTTATCTGGGTTCCATCCACAAGTTTTAAATGGATGCTGCGGCTTTCTACTGTATTCATGGGGCACCTCCTTATTTTTCGATTGAAATTAAGGTGTGTTCATACTTACTAGGATAGAAGCGGAACACAAAATGTCAATAAAAGATTGATTTTAAATCATTTTTTTAGGGTCATGACGGGTCAAGGTTTGAAATCAACCAGTTCCGGAATGCGGTGATATTATGGGAGTGCTTGTTAAAGTCGGGCCGGGAAAAATAATAATTGCCTGTTTGGATGGGGGTTAAGCCAAAGGGGGCCACAAGACGGCCCGAGGCAAGTTCGTCCCGGATGAGAAACAGATCGCCCAGGGCCACGCCTAACCCGGCAGTTGCTGCCTGGAGGGCGGCATCATCCACTTCAAAAATCTGACCCCTTTCCAGGGACAGACCTTTTAGGCCCACCTGGTCTGCCCAGGCGGCCCATTCCCTTAAGTCCGGGGTGTTGTGCAGGAGCATCTGCCCTTTGATCTCTTCGGTTCTTTTTAAGGGGAGGTTTGACTGGCAAAATTGGGGGGAACAAACCGGGATGAGTTGTTCTGTCAGAATTTTATCCCGGGTGATGCCCGGTGTTTCCTGCCCCAGATGGGTGATGCCGGCATCAAAGTTTTCATGGTCAAAATTCACATTCTCCCCAGAGGTAGTCAGTCGTATCTGGATATCCGGGTGCAGGGCCTGGAAATGGTGAAGTCTTGGTATGAGCCAGCGGATGGCAAAGGTAGGGTGTACCTTGAGGCTGAAATCCTGCTGCTGGTTTTTTAATGAGTTTACGGCATCTGTCATGATATTAAAGGCCCGGGTTAAGGGGGATACCAGCAGCAACCCCTGGTCTGTTAGCGCAAGCTTTTTATGGCTGCGGTGGAAGAGAATTACCCTAAGTTGGGTCTCGAGCTGCTTTATCTGACGGCTGACCGCTCCCTGGGTCACACAAAGCTCCCTGGCTGCCAGGGTAAAACTTAAATGACGGGCCGCCGCTTCAAACGCCTTGAGCCCATTCAAGGAGGGCAGGTTGTGGTATTTTCTTTCCTGCATGAGTTTTCTTCATCCATCTTATGTGTTAAAATCGTTTGACGGCATCTATTAATACTGGTTTAAAATAAAAAAGCAAGTCCTGGGTTTTTCCGGACATGCACCGTATAAATATCATGAGCAGAACCTGAAAATTAAGGAAAATAAATATGAAAGCAAAAGAGTTGATCCATCTTGAAGATAAGTTTGGGGCAAAAAATTACAAACCCCTGGATGTGGTCTTAACCCGGGGAAAAGGCATCTGGGTATGGGATGTGGAGGGCAATAAATATTTGGACTGCTTGTCTGCCTATTCAGCTGTTAACCAGGGACATTGTCACCCGAAAATCCGCCAGGCCATGATGGACCAGTCAGACAAACTGACGCTTACCTCCCGGGCATTTCGCAATGATCAACTGCCGCTTTTATATGAGGAACTCTGTGAGCTTACCGATTCTCATAAAATGCTTCCCATGAATTCCGGTGCAGAAGCCGTGGAGACGGTGATTAAATGCGCCAGAAAATGGGGATATGAATCCAAGGGCGTGGCCGAAAATCAGGCAGAGATTATTGTTTGTAATGAAAATTTCCATGGCAGAACCTTGTCCATCATCGGGTTCAGTACCGATGACAATGCCAGACAGGATTTCGGGCCCTTTACACCGGGGTTTAAAACCATTCCCTTTGGGGATGCCGAGGCGCTGGAACAGGCCATTGGCCCCAATACCGTGGCATTCATGGTCGAACCCATCCAGGGGGAAGCCGGGGTGATTATTCCGCCCAAGGGATATTTACAGCAGGTTCGCAAAATCTGTACTGAAAAGAATGTGTTGCTGATTTTGGACGAGATCCAGACTGGCCTGGGACGGACGGGGAAACTTTTAGCCGAAGAACACGAGGGAATCCAGGCCGATCTGACGCTGATCGGCAAGGCTCTGTCCGGTGGGTTTTATCCGGTATCAGCCGTTTTATCCAATGAGGCGGTGCTGGGACTTCTCCAGCCGGGCCAGCACGGAAGCACATTTGGCGGCAACCCCCTGGCCTGTGCCGTGGCAAGGGCGGCGCTCAAGGTGTTGGTGGAAGAAAATATGATTGAAAATGCGGAAAAACAAGGTGCCTATTTTTTGGCGGAATTAAAAAAGATTCATCATTCCGCCATTAAAGAGATCAGAGGAATCGGGCTCATGATCGCCATTGAATTGAAAGAGGGAACCGTGGGAGGGGCCCGGGCCATCTGTGAATCCCTGATGAACATGGGCATTCTTTGCAAGGAAACCCATACCTATACCATCCGGTTTGCCCCGCCTTTGATCATTGAACGATCCGATATTGACTGGGCAATGGAAAAAATTAAAACCGCTTTTGAGGGGTTGCCGGAAGCATAAAAAAACGGCTGGCAATGCCTTGCAGTTATGAAAAAATTTGGCCGTACGATCTATTTTAAAATAGATCGTACGGCCTTATTTTTTGTGCCTGATTATAGCTTCGATCTCAGCCTATAGCATATAGCCTTATAGCATATAGCTTATAATCTATCGCCGGTCCGGCCAGATCTGGGTGGACAATTCCGTCAGTTTGTATTTCTGGATTTTCCCCGAGGCGGTCATGGGGTAGTTCTCCACAAAATGAACATAGCGGGGGATCTTATAACGGCTTATTTTTCCCCTGCAAAAATCACTCACCTCATTTGGTTCAATTTTGGCCCCCTCTTTGAGAACAATAAAGGCCCCCACCTCTTCTCCATATTTCTTGCTGGGAACGGCTGCTACCTGTATATCTTTGACTTCATCCATGTGGTAGAGAAATTCTTAGATCGGAAGAGCGTCGTGTAGGGAAAGAGTGTGCCTCTATGTGTA
>CAXHYW010000540.1:0-3599 GCA_964021475.1 uncultured Desulfobacteraceae bacterium
CTCATCATATTTACGGCATCATTGTTGGTAACCGCAATGAGATAATCCATTTTTGAAGCGCCCACTTCCTTCCAGCATTCGATACTCATGGCATTGCCCTGGACCAGACGGGCATCTATATTGCCGTCGGCATGGCGAAGCAATTCGGCGTCGGGCTCTATGGCGGTGATGGCATACCCTTCATGGACGAGGCGTTTTGCCAGATAGTAGCCAACGCCCCCCAGCCCTAAAATCAAGATATTGGTCGATTTTGCCGGCTTTTTTTCATTCATATATTAGGTCCTGTTTCTCTATTAATAATAAGGTTCTTCCCGCCTTGAAAAGAGTTAGCCCATGAAATACTAGATACCCCTGTTTTTGTCAACTTTTAGGCCCGCAGCCCAGGGAAATCCAACAGTGTTTTTGCTTCCCGGAGTAGAATTGCAAACGAGGAAATCAGCCTTAACCGGGATTTACAATATCGGAGAAACTATGAAAAAAATACAGTCTTTGGTGTGGTCAAGCGCCGTGACTATGTGGTAAGGAACACTGACCGTTTCATCGGAACCAGCTAAAGGAACAACTTTTATTATTCGGTTACCAAATAGAAAGGAAAACTCAATAGTGAACATGACTGCATCAGATGATTTTGGCCATGACCCAAACGTTCAAGGCGCCCGGAAATATTTTTCCCGGATGGAGGCTTTGGATTCTGCACTGATAAAGCGTTCAGACATCTCTTTATTTGATTCAAGACTCAGAACAGCCAGGGATACCCGATTTAATCTTTATGAAAAATCCTGTTCCAGGGCTGCGAGAAAAGGAATACGCCTTGACGAAAGTATGATGTTTGAACTATTTGAACTTTGTCAGTATATGGCATTTAAAACCTGTGGGTTGAAGGTTTCGTCTATGGAGCCGTCTGGAAACCAGGAACTCTTAACCCTGGTTCAGGAGGCTCACAAATGATTCGGCTAAGATTATTTGGGCGGTGCCGCATTTATCATGATCCAGTCAGTCCGGTTCTAAAGGAAGCTCCACAGATTGGCTGGAGCTCATGGTTCAGGGATATTGATCTTGTTACTCCCCGGAAATTAAAGGGGAAAGAACTATTGATGCGCACCCGTGGCTGGTGGACGGTTGAGCCAACTCTTGTGGCAGATGTTGTGGAAAAATATGGAAAACTCTTGGTCGGGGAAAACGGGGAACTCATGGTCGAATTAAAAAACGATGACAGAGCAGCAGAACTCTCTATCTGCTTGACTGAAAATTTTAAGGATCAGATTCTCATCGCCCCCTGATTTGTATTTCGTTCTACTATTTATTTTCCCATGACGAAGCAATCACTAAAATAACCAAAGGTTCTATACCATTATTCACAAGACTGTGGGCAGACCCCACAGGTATCCAGGTGGCATCTCCGGGATTGACCTGCTGTTTATCATCATCCACTTGCATGATTCCGGTTCCGCTTGCGACAAAATAGATCTCTTCCATGGGATCAACATGGGACTCAATTATTTTACCGGGTTCGAGTCTGGCAATCGCGAGAAATCCAAGTTCTTCCAAGGTCCTGCGATCAAGAATCATCTGGGCAATTGCACCCCCATGGGCACGATACGTGGTTTCAAGTACTTCTTTATCATTTATATTTCTGACAATCATTGTTTTGGCTTTCTTTTGATTTAATTATTCATACCAGGTCAAAATTTCGCTTAAGGGTTCCCGGTCAGGTTTAAAATTATTCTCGGGTGCATTTTCATCCGCATATCCAAGAGATATGGCCAACAGAACTTCTTTTTCATCGGAAATATTTAGGACATCTTTAATATCATTGCCATATTCAGTAATGAGTCCGATGGGACAGGTTGAAAGACCTTTTTGTTCAGCGGCAAGCAATAGATAGGACACAGACAATCCTACATCCAGGTATCGCAATTTTGGGAAAATTTTATCCATCACAACAAGAATGGCAACAGGGGCACCATAAAAAGAACAGCTTCCCTCTTCAATGAACTGATTAAACGGGATATTCAATTTTTCAATCTGAGGGTTCATCACTTTTAAAGCCTTTCGGCTTCGATTTGAAAATTTTTCTGGTAACGGTTCTGAAGTCCCTGGTCCGCAAGAAACATTTTTCATAGCGTGAACTTTTTTAAGACGACGGATCAACCGGTCCTTTTCTTCACCATAGGTGACAACATATTCCCAGGGTTGCAGGTTGATGGCTGAAGGGGCCATTCCCGCACACCGGATCACATCTTCAATATCGGCACGCAAGACCGGTTTTTCCAGGTAGTTTCTTGCGCTTTTTCTTTGCTTCATTAATTGTTGGAGGTCCATAATGTATCACTTTTTAAAGGGTTGATTTGTTTTTTAGCAATCAGGCAAGCTTTTTACGGGGGATTATCTCGACCCAGGCCTCTTCCCTAAACATTTCATAAAGCTCTTTTGAAAGTTCCGCAAGTTGGGCTAAATCTTTTGTTTCGATGACAAGGTCAACATCATCCAGAACCTTTAATTTGCCATATTGCTTAAAAATTTCAACCGCCTTATAAACGTCTGTAGTAAACCATCCATTCATACGTTTTAGAAGCTCATCTCCCTTTAAAGGGCCTTCAATAATCAGATCCACCTGACGATTCTTTGCTTCCCAGCCAATCTGTGCCTGCTTTTTGATTACGGGCCGCACAGGATCATGCATGGCAGCACACTTAAACCAGAGCATTGCTCTTTCCATAGTCTAATACCCCAAAATAAATTTATGGTTCAACGTCATTTATCGACCTTGAACCATAAATTATTTGAACTTATTTATCAATTATTTCTGACATTATATCAAAAAAATGTAAGATCCCAAAAAGTGAGGGGGTAATAAAAAAAAATATAAACAATCGTAAGACTATCTTGAAGACCGAGAGGGGCTTTTTTACTTTTTTTTATTGACATAGAAGTCAACTTGCTTGTATATCACTTGTTTATCAGTAATTTTTTGAGATGAGGGTTTTTTTTTGTCAATTTGGGAGGTTATAAAAATGACGGTGAGTCAAAAAAATCGAATTGGAATTTCTTTTAAAACGTCTATAATTTCAGGTATTATTGTCCTCGTCCTACTTGGTATCAGCAGTATTATTTCAATTAACCTTCAATCTAAGTTATCTCAACTTATGATTGATCGTTTTACTCAATCCCAAAGTCAAGATTTAAAGAAATACACATCCACACAAAATCAGATAGTCAGGGAAAATACAAAAATTAATTTGGAAATATGCAGCAGTATAGCGGAATCTTTCATTTATAATTTTGATCAGGGTCGCCTGAAAGGGCTACTGGCAAATTTCGTAAAAATTGACAGTATCGTCGCCATTCAGATTTTTGATGCTGATAACAAGGAGTTTGCGGCAGCATGGAATGATTCTGGAATTTCTACAGGGACAGACATCCCTTCAACAATAAAATTAAATAAACAATTTTTCTTTAGTCAAGATTCCCTCCATGATGGGGAAAAAGTTGGGATAGTTAAGTTTTACTACACAGATAAACTTGTTCGAAATGAGATTGGGAAAAAGAAAAAACAGATCGAGCAAAGTATTATTGACTTTAGTAGCATCGCTGCAAAA
>CAXHYW010000541.1:0-3596 GCA_964021475.1 uncultured Desulfobacteraceae bacterium
GAATCCCTTGAAGCCACGATAGGACAGGTGGTGGTCATGCCAGCCAATGTGTCCCATTCTGTCTTTGCATCCAGCCGGTTTAAAATGCTACTCACCGTGGTCAAGCAACCCGTTAAAATAGGACTATAGGAACCCCCTTAATGTTGGGACATTCTTTTCCAGCGGTATCGAAAGGTATGATGGTTCATGTTCAATAATTTGGCTGCCTGACTCTCATTGCCCATGGCCTGTTTCATGGCAAGCGCCATGTAATCCCGCTCAATGCCGGACAGAAGGTCATTTAGATGTACCCCTTCTTCCGGCAGGTGGGCTTTTTTGATCGGGGCTAATTCCATGGGAACCGGATTAATGTCGTCTGCTTCATTGGATAACAACCCCAATTCCGCCACACAAACCAGCTGGTTCTTGGCCACCAGCACACTTCTTTCGATAATGTTTTTCAATTCCCTAACATTGCCGGTAAATTCATGCGCTTCCAGTAGTGCCTGGGCCTGGGCAGATATCCCTATCAATTTTTTATCAAATTTTTTATTGAACTCATGGAGAAAATGCTTGGCAAGGGGGAGAATATCATCGGGTCGGTCATTTAAGGAAGGTATTTTTGCCGTTACCACACACAACCTGAAATAAAGATCTTTTCTGAATTTTTCCTGTTCCACCAGCAGATCCAGGTCTTTATTGGTGGCAGATACCACCCGGGTTGCAATCTTGTATTTTTTGGTTCCTCCCACCTTGTAGAATTCTCCATTTTCAAGAAATCTCAAAAGCTTGGCCTGGCCAGCCAGACTCAAGTCTGCCACCTCATCCAGAAACAGGGTTCCCTGGTCAGCCTCTTCAATGAATCCTTTTTTCCCCTGGGGTTTTGCACCGGAAAATGCATAGGGCTCATACCCGAACAACTCAGATTCAATCAACTCTTCGGGAAAAGCAGAACAATTGACCGCCACAAAAGGCCCTTCAAACACTGGACTTCTGGCATGGATGGCCTTGGCTATCAATTCTTTTCCGGTACCTGTCTCCCCCAGGATCATGATAGGAGTATCCCGACTTTGGGATACCATGTTAATAAAATCCATGATGTTTTCAATGTTTTTGCTTTCCCCGATAAAACAGGGTTCGTTTTCCTTGAGGCATTTTTCCTGGAGTATCTGAACTTCCTTGATAAGGGCAATGGAGGAAACGGCCTTTTTAATGGTCAATTCTAAAATATCCGGGTTAATGGGCTTGAGAATAAAATCAAAGGCCCCAAGCTTCATGGAAGTGATGACCATATTGATATCCTCATAGGCCGTGATCATTATCACCGGTATATTGGACACCTTTGCCTTTAAAATTTCAAGGGCATCAATCCCGCTCATCACTGGCAACCCGATATCCATGAGCACCACGTCGGGCAGTCCCTCTTCCATGGACGTAACAAAGGATTCTGCATCTTCATACAGACAAATGGTGTACTCATCTCCTAAAATTATGTCCAGAGAATCCCGAATACTCTCTTCATCATCCACAATGGCAATAGTATACCGAATCATTTCACTTGGCCTTTTTGTTTTTCCGAGCGCTTATCCAGAGGCAACTCGATGATAAATTGGGCCCCGTTGTTCTTGGATGACTTTAATTTCAGGGTGCCGCCGTGGTCCAGAATAATTCTGTGGCAAATGCTCAGGCCGATACCGGAGCTGTTGGTCTTTGTGGTAAAGAAGGGATCAAAGATTTTGGCCTGACAGGAAAGGGGAATGCCGGGACCTGTATCTGTCACACAAATGACAATAAAATCGCCTGAGACCTTTGTTGACAAACAAATTTGCTTGTCTCCTCCAAACTCTCGCATGGCCTCGGCAGCATTGGTAACCAGATTTAAGATCACCTGCTCAATCAGGTGGGGTTCGGCAAAACACTTGGGAATATCGGGATCCAGTTCTTTGACCAGATGGATCCCGATTTTTCTCAAGGTGACCGCGGTCAGCTTGGTAACCTCATCGATATAATGATTCAGATCGGTCATGACAAACTGGGGTTGACCCGGTTTTGAAAAATCCATGACCCGCTGGATTATGGACTCGATTTTACAGGAGGCAAGTTCGATTTTATCAATGATGGAAACAACCTTGGTGATATCCCCCATCTGGTTGTATATCTTTTTTAAGGCCTTTAAATAAATGTAAATACCCGATAACGGATTCCTTATTTCATGGGCAATCCCGGCTGTCACCCTTCCCAGGGAGGTCATCTTATCCTGAATCCTCAAAAACTGCTGAACCTCCATGGAGTTGGTGACATCCATAATATTGGTCAATACCGACTCAACCCCCAGATAATCAATCTTCGTGGCAGAGATCAGGGCCCAGCGGAGCGCTTCATCATCTGAACTCTGCGCCGACGGGTAATATCTGAAATCCGCTTCAATCCGAGTGATGCCATCGGCCAAAAGATTCTGATATTTTTCTTTTATCCGGTCCCGGTCTCCTGCATAAATATTTAAAAATTCAGGGGGCTCAAACACCTGCTCCATGATTGTATGAATTTTTCTTACCCCGGGATTCTTATATACAATGGAATGGTTCTGGATAATGGAAATAAAATTTAAGGAGTTTTCAATCAGGGTTTTAAATCGGATTTGGCTTATCTTTGTTGCCCGTTCCGCTCGTTCTCGTTTCTTTTCCAGATCCAGGCGATAAAGCCCCACGGCGATATCATCGGCCACTTCCTTGATAATGGTTTTTTCCGCCTCGTCCATGGCCAATTTTCGGGGCGTGGACAGAACCATGAATCCATAGTTGATCTCTTCGTAGGCAAGTCGAACAGCAAGGGCGCCACGATCCTTGTAGTTTTGCGCCAGAACACAATCGGTACATTCTTTTATGGGATCATGGACGGAAAACACCTGATCCGAGGCCATGGTCCCCTGAATACACCGGACAAATTTTTGTTTTTCCAACTGCTCCTTCATGGCTATAAACCGGGAATTAAAACCGGAATCTGCCACCAGTTCCACTTTTTGTTCCCCATCAAACAGCCCGATCCAGGCATTGTAATACCCCCTTCTTTCCACAAGAATATCACAAATCCCCTTGATCAGTTTTCTTCTGTCATTTTCACTAGATAGAAGGCGCCCGACATCCCGTAATGCATTCAAAATCAGGTTCAGACGTTCCATCTTTTCTATTTTGATATTTTTTTCCACACAAAATCCTGTTTACTAAAAATTTTTCATTTTTTAGTTGAATATGTTTTTTTTCACCCAATAACAAGAGAAAAATCGGCATAAAGACAAAACAAAAGCCAGTCACTTTCAGCAACCAGCTTAATCATAATAATCATTTGTTTATAGGACTATGTTAAATTTTATAGGCGGTCTTTGGCAGACAGACGGTAAATTCGGTTCCCTGGTCCTCCACGGAGTCCACATGGATGGTGCCGTGGTGGGACTCCACAATACTTTTCACAATGGCAAGCCCAAGCCCTGTTCCATTGATATACCGTGTTTTTTCGTTTTTCACCCGATAAAAGCGTTCAAAAATATTCTCCTGGGCTTCCAGGGAAATTCCCAAACCCGTATCGGCCACATGGATCATGGTACAATCACTTGTTTCATC
>CAXHYW010000542.1:0-3596 GCA_964021475.1 uncultured Desulfobacteraceae bacterium
ACAATGTGGATTTTGGCCTCCAGGCGGATGGCGGTCATGCCCACGGGGTTTTGGATCGACTCCATGTCATCCACAATGAATTCCTGGGGAATCACATGGAGAATTTCTCTGTCCGTTGGTATGGCCACAGCTTTTGCCGCATCAATAACCCTTTCCACGTCGGTTGCTAAAATCTCCCGCCCTTTGATTGCAATGATCCCATGGCTGTTGAACCCTTTGATGTGGTTTCCCGCGATTCCCACATATACAGATGAAATGTCACAGCCAGCCATGAGCTCCGCTTCTTCCACCGCTTTTTTTATGGCATCCACAGTTGATTCTATGTTGACCACAGATCCTTTTCGAAGTCCTGTGGATGGGTGGGAGCCCACACCGATGATGTTGACTTCATCATCCATCATCTCTCCGACAACCGCCGTAATCTTGGTTGTGCCGATGTCTAAACCTACTATTATTTTTTCATTTCCCTGCAAAATTAAGCCCCCTTTTCAATATTGTGGTGCAGAGTATTGGTCTCTTTTGTAGTGATAAAAATTTTTTCAATGTTGTAAAGATCAATGGCGCTAATGGCTTTATCTGGAAAATAGGTATCCATGTATGCGCTGATTTTTATGGCCTTGGTTCGCTTCTCCTCAAACCTTTCAAACCCTAATTTTACGGGAATGACCTTTTGGATGTGGTTGGGGTTTTTATTGTAAATATCTTGGGTCAGAATGGTGATTCCGATATTGTCATCCCCCCGAACCTCATCAATTTTTCCAAAGCCCTGGATTTTGAGAAGGTCCATGATCGCATTGAACAAGGGACCTTCAAATTGGTAACCATTATCGGCACGGCTTAAATCAACCCCGGAAATGACGGGTAAAAAATTTAATTGGTCTTTTTTCGGGTCATATTCTTTAAACGGGCGCCCCTGGGTATTGATGATAATGTCCGCCAGGTTTTCAATGTTCACAATGGCCAGGGGTTCGTGTTCTACAATGGTCACCACAAGGGTTGAAAAATAAGATCGTTTGACCGATGCCGTTGTAATCCAGGGATGAGAGAGGATTTGTTGTTCAATTGTGTTTAAATTTATCTCAAATAGATTGGTCTGATCGGCCACTCCTGATAATTTTCGGATCTCCTCTTTTGTGACCCGATGGGTTCCTGAAATATCCACCTGCTTTATGGCAAAATAGGGGCTTTGGGTGATGGCATCGAAGACCCAGATTGCTGAAAGGCTCATTAGAAAAACAAACCCCAATAGGACAAATATTTTTCCAACGGGTCTTTTAGAAGCGGACTTAGTCGATTTGCCTTTGGGAGGAGACGGTTCCGGTTTAAATCGGTTTTGTTTGATTTGCTTATTCACCTGTTACCATTACCTCCGTTTTAAGGTTAATCTGATATTTCTCAAACACGGTTTTTTGAATCAGTCTTTTTAGGGCCAATATATCTTCACACCTTGCGTTGTCGGTATTGATTATAAAATTGGCATGAAGGTCTGATATTCTCGCTGCGTTGACCTGAACCCCCTTTAATCCAGCATCTTCAATCAGTTTTCCGGCTGGCATATCCGGGGAGGGGTTTTTAAAAAAACATCCGGCACTGGGTTGGGAAATCGGCTGGGTGGCCTTTTTGTTTTTAAGTGTTTGGGCAAAGGTATCTTTTATCATGCCGGGATCACCTTGGGTCAATGTCAGGTGGGCGCCCACAATGATTTGGTTTGACAGGGAAAGCTTGCGATAGGAGAAGGCAAGATTTTTTCGTTCAATGGTCTGATAAGTGGCATTTTTTGTGTCAACCACTTCCACTGCGGTAACAACCTTAGAAATATCCCAGGTAGATGTTCCGGCATTCATCATGATGGCTCCTCCCAGGGTACCGGGGATACCAGCAGCCAATTCAAGTCCGGAAAGTTCCTGGTCCATGGCAAATTGACAAATGCTTGACAGGCGTTCGCCCGCATCGACACGAATGGTTTTGTTTGTTTTTGTACTATACTCTTCCAGAATGTTAGGATGGGTTTTAAGTGCCGTAAGCACAATGACAAGCCCTCTTATCCCCTTGTCAGAGACCAGGGTGTTGGTGCCGCCACCGATGATGGTGACAGGCATCTTTTCTTTTTTTGCTAAGGTAAGCAGGGATATAAGCATCTGGCGGTCCGATGGTAGGGCCAAAAGATCTGCGGGGCCCCCCACCCTGAAACTGGTATATCGGCTCAGGGGTTCTTCGGACATAAGTCCGAAGGTTTTTGGGAAATTATATTTTTTGTCCATTGTCATCGGTTTATTATAATATCTCCAATAGTTTCTCTCCCAGGGTGTAAATATCACCAGCCCCAAGCGTCAAAACCAGATCCCCTTTGGTAACCTTGTGGGTGATAATGGATAAGGCCTGGGTAAAATCCGGGGCAAAGGTCACATCTTTATGATCATGGGCTCTTATACCCTCACAAAGGGATGATGAATCCACCCCTTCGATTGGGGCTTCGCTGGCCGCATAAATGGGCAGCACAATCAAGGAGGCTGACTGGTGAAAGGATTGAGTGAATTCATCAAACAACCCCTTGGTTCTGGTGTATCGATGGGGCTGGAACACAACTACCAAGCGTTTTGTAGGATAACTTTCCCGGACAGCTGTTAGGGTGGCCATGATCTCTGTGGGGTGGTGACCGTAATCATCCATTACCAGGATCTCTTTCTTTTCTCCTTTTAGCTCAAGGCGGCGTTTAACCCCTTTGATGTTTTCCAGAGCTTCTTTTATAGTGGAAAAGGAAATTTTTAGTTCCAGGCCCGTGGCAATTCCTGCCAGGGCATTGGAAATGTTGTGCTGGCCTGCAATGTTCAGGTTGATCTGGCCCAGCGCTTTGTTCTGATAAACCACACAAAATTTGCTTTTCCCGTCCTTAAAACTGATATCCATGGCCTGGAGATCAGATTGTGCGTTCATGCCAAAGGTTAGGTACCGGACATTGATCCTTGGAAGTATATCCTGGACATGTTCATTGTCCAGGCAGAGGATGGCCAGGCCGTAAAAGGGGACAGAATTGATGAACTGGACAAATGTGTCCTTTATATGCTCAATGTCTTTATAAAAATCAAGGTGCTCCAGATCGATGTTGGTGACAGCGGCAATGGATGGTGAATATTTTAGGAAAGACCCATCGCTTTCATCGGCTTCGGCCACAATAAAGTCTCCCTTGCCATGGAGGGCATTGGTGTCCATTCCCTGCAATAGGCCACCAATGATAACGGTTGGGTCCAGACCAGCGGTATTTAAAATTTGGGAGATCATGGCCGTGGTGGAGGTCTTTCCATGGGCGCCGGACACAGCGATGGAATATTTCATCCGCATGAGTTCGGCCAGCATTTCAGCTCTGGGAATGATGGAAACCCCCATTTGTTTTGCCTGGACCACCTCCGGGTTTCCTTCGGAAATGGCCGTTGAGGTGACAATAACATTGGCCCCCTGGATCTGATTTCTGGCATGTCCCTGGAATATTTGGGCACCCTTTTTTTCAAGTCTCTGGGTAATGGGGGACAGTTTCAGGTCTGAGCCGGATACGGTATGCCCCAGATTGATCAGTAATTCTGCAATCCCGCTCATGCCGA
>CAXHYW010000543.1:0-3591 GCA_964021475.1 uncultured Desulfobacteraceae bacterium
CGAGGCCGGATTTGAAAAAATAGAACGATGGCGGAAAGTATAAATGACAACAAGTATTGAATACAGCCAAGAGGGGTTGCTGGAGATTATCAATGCACTCCCCCTGGCCATTTGTGTTATTGATAAAAGCTGGTCGGTGGTACTTGCCAACAAGGTCACCTACGAGTTTACCAATGCAAACAAAGCCCCCCTCCTTTCCCAGGTTACCGGGAAAGCCCTTGGATGCATTAATAGTGACAAGGATACAAAAGGGTGCGGTTTTAGCCCGGATTGTTCCCGGTGCAGACTTCGGGAAGCGATTTCCCATACTCTGGAAAAAAAAGAGCCCCGGCACCTGATTGAAACCTCCATGACGTTCAAGGAAAAAGGGGTGCGAATTTTAAGAATCTCCACCCAGCCGTTGAACCTGGGCGGAGATGAGGTTGTTCTGCTTTCCATAGAGGATTTGACAGATGCCCGTTCCCATGAAAAAATCCGACTTGAAAAAGAAAAACTAACCGCTGTTTTAGAAACGGCTGGGGCTGTCTGCCATGAACTCAGCCAGCCCCTTCAGGTGATTAGCGGGTTCTGCGATATTCTGGCAGAACAAAAGGGGTTAGACCCTGAAACCTCCCGTGCCCTGAATGCCATCCTGAAAGAGATCGAAAGAATGGGGCGCCTGAACCATGATCTGATGAATATCACTCGGTATGAAACCAAACCCTACCTAAGGTCAAAAATTATTGACATTGAAAAATCATCTGCCGGGTCTTAACCCATCCGTCTGTGGTGTTTCTCAAAACGGGATATCATCATCGGGAATGGAACCCTGACCACCGGTCATCCCTGGGTTGGTCTGCCCCTGAAAATTATTGCTGTTGGGCCCCTGGTTTCCCTGGGAAGGTGCGTTGTTGGATTGATATCCGCCTCCACCCTGATTTCCCTGGTTATTACCAGCCTGATTCCCTTGATATCCACCGCCCTGCTGGGTGTTTTGGTTGCCACCGCCGTCAGATGAACCGACAAAATTAAATTCCCTCACGATGATATCGGTTGAGTACTTTGTGACACCGTCTTTTTCATATTGGCTGTAGTTAATTTCACCTTCTATATAGAGCATATTGCCCTTACTGACATACTTGGTAATCAATTCGCCTGCCTTATCAAAGGCGGTGCAACGATGCCACTGTGTCACTTCCTGGCCGTTTTTTTGTTTTTTAGAAGTTGCAAGGGAAAATTTACACACGGCAAGTCCGGACTGGGTGTATGATATTTCCGGATTTTGTCCCAGACGGCCTAGAATAATCGCTTTATTGACGCCAGCCATTTTTTTACTCCTCATATAATTTAATTAAATTTTGATAATATTAGGCTATTTATATGCTCACAGGAAGGCCCAATTGTCAATTCTTTGATGTTTCATTCTCTTATACCAGAAAAGATTAACATTGACAATCCTACCCCATGGGAATATGTTGCTATTAAGGTAGCAACATTATGGAGAGTGTGAATGGAAAACGACTTACGATTAAAAGAATTGGGATTTTCCCAATATGAGGCCGCCTGCTATATGGCGCTGGTTGGGAATCACCCCGTCAATGGGTCCCAGTTGAGCAAGTTATCAGGGATTGCACGGTCTCGGATCTATGATGTCCTGCGCAACCTGATATCCAAAGGGCATGTGATTGAAGTCATGGAGGGCCAGTACGCCCCCCTGCCTTCGGATGAATTGATCCGGCGCCTTAAAAGAGGCTTTGAAAAAAACATCGCAGCCTTTGAAAAGGAAATTACCACGGCCTCCCAAAAGCAGGATTTTGAATACGTCTGGACCTTGACCGGTTACAACCTTGTCATGGAAAAAGCCAAGGAAATGATAGACGCTGCTAGAAAAGAAATCTATGTCCGGCTCTTCCCCGAGGCAGACATACATTTGTCAGATGATTTAAAGGCAGCAGAAAAAAGAGGGGTTTTAATCCGCTACATTGCCATGGGAAACATCCCTAAACGCTTCGATGTCCAGGTGACCCATCCCGACCACGAAAACCTGATAAACACCATTGGCGGCAGATCCTTTGATATAATCACCGATAAACGAGAGGCCCTGGTGGGAATATTTGAAGCAGGGAATGAAGATTTGGCCCCCATCAACTGGACCCGGAACCAATGGTTTATCATTGCCAATAGGGACAGTCTTCGCCATGATTTTTACCATTGTTTCCTGGAAAAAACCATGGATCAAAACCAGGAACTCACCGACAAAGAAAAACAAATTTACGATATTATAAAAGCAGATAATTAAAGGAGGTAGCCATGACAGCCATGCGTAAAATACACTATTTTGATGGATTCTCCAACGAAACGGATGACACGATTTTCAATCTGGAAGAGGATTTTGGTGCCCATCATTACGAGAGAATCAATCTGGTGGTCCGCCATGCCAAGGGCTGCTGGCTCACCGATGACAAAGGCAAGCGCTATCTGGACTGCCTGGCGGCCTATTCCGCAGCCAACCCGGGCCACCACCACCCCACCATCACCAATGCGGTCATGGACGCTCTCATCGGCAATTATGCCTCGGTCCTCTCCAATGTGGTCTATACAGATCCTTTGGGAATATTTTTATCCGAAGCCGCTAAATTTGCCCCCCAGATGGCACCCCGATTCGGCAACCACGGCAACAAGGTGTTGCCTAAAAACGGCGGGGTAGAGTCCGTTGAAACCGCCATCAAGGCCATGCGGTATTATGGATTCAAAGCCAAAAAAATCCCCGACGGGCAACAGGAAATAATTGTGTTTGACAACAATTTCCACGGCCGGACTATTTCTGTGGTTTCCCTTTCCTCCAGTAAAAAATACAAGGAAGGATTTGGCCCCCTGACCCCGGGATTTGTCTCTGTGGAATTTGGCAATATAGACGCGGTAAAAAAAGCCATCTCCTCCAACACCTGCGGTATCCTGGTGGAACCTTTCCAGGGAGAGGGCGGTATGAAAATTCCACCCAAGGGCTTTCTCAAAGGACTAAGAGAGCTGTCCGACGCCAATGATCTTTTGTTAATCTGTGATGAAATCCAGGTGGGTATGGGCAGAACCGGGAAAAAATTCTGTTTTGAGCATGATGATATGGTTCCCGACGGCGTGATCCTGGGCAAAGCACTTTCCGGGGGGCTTGTTCCCCTGTCTGTCTTTATCACCAATACCAAAATCATGGACATGGTTTTTTCCAAGGGCTCCGACGGGTCCACCTTTGGCGGCTATCCCCTGGCCTGTGTTGCAGGAACCGCATCCCTAAAGGTCTTTGAAGAGGAACACCTGGCAGAACAGTCAGCTGTTAAAGGAAAAATTCTGAAAGCACGGATTCAAGAGATTGCAGACCGATCCCCCCATGTCAAAGAGGTCAGGGGAAAAGGGCTTTTCATCGGAATTGAGGTGAAAAAAGGCAATGCCATGGAATTTTGCCATAGACTGCTCAAACTGGGCCTGATTGTCAATGACAGCCACGGCCATACCATCCGGATTTCCCCTCCCCTGGTCATCAACGAGGAAGAAATGGATTTTCTGGTGGATAAGCTTGAAAAGGTATTGGTGGATTGACAAAACCGCCATTTACGTCAA
>CAXHYW010000544.1:0-3590 GCA_964021475.1 uncultured Desulfobacteraceae bacterium
GCAGTTGAAAGGTCAACTATCTATCACGATATAAAAAACTCAGAATTGGTAAATTGGTTCAATGAACGAAAAGAATCGGCGGCGTAAAAAATAGAAAGGCCGGTAGCTCTAACTACCGACGCTCTTAGGAGATTTAATGGTGACTGAAAAAATTATAGTATCAAGCAGTTTCGGGAAAGATTCCACGGCCATGCTCCACCTCATGCTGGAAAAAGGAGTCAAGATTGATGAAGTTCTATTTTTTGAGACTGGATGGGATTTCCCAGAAATGGAAGCTCATATTCAGAAAGTTGAATACAACACCGGTATTGTTGCCACCAGGGTCAGGTATTATAGGCATTTTGACGAGCTTTTGAGACGGTACGGTTGGCCCCATGGATCAGGCGGCTGGTGTGTGGATTGTAAAACCAAAACCTGCAACAAATTTATTCGTTATGCTAAAGGCACACAGGAACATATTGGATACACCACGGATGAAATACACCGCAGTGAACGCCCCAGGCTAAAACTTAAAAAATGGTCAGTCCAATTCCCCCTAATTAATTATGGACTCAGCGAAAAAGATGCCCTGAATTATTGCCGGTCCTTAGGCTATGACTGGGATGGTCTTTATGATGTTTTTAGCCGGGTGTCCTGTTTTTGCTGCCCCAAGGCGGGACAAAAAAGAATAGACAAACTCAAGGCTAATTTCCCGGCTTTGTACGAACGGTATCTTGTTATGGATGATATCGCCCAGGCCAGAAACAAAGCAGCTTAGACTAATTATATTAAACTTATTTTATTTAGGAGGATTTTATGTCTTTTCTCTGGCCCGGCCTTTTCAATATGGATCACCTTTCCACACATATCTGCCCAAGCCACAAGTGTACGCATAAAAGCAAAACGTTTCTGAAAAACAAGCGTAAAGAAATGAAAAAGAATCGGCGGCGTAGAAAATAGAAAGGCCGGTAGCTTGAACTACCGACCTTTTCGGAACGTAAAACCCCTGCAAAAAAGGATATTACATGAAGCAATCTAATAATTCAGAGACAACTTGTCAAGGCATTCGCCCTTCCTTCGATGTGACTTCCACGCGCGCCAGCGCGGGGGAGTCCAGCGAAGGGGTACAAGCCCCTATCACATGTACCCCCCAAGTAGTTAATTGCACGAATATTTATTCGGGAATTGACACTCTTCATTTAAGCGTTTTTGTAGATCTTGAAAATTCAATTTTGATTCCTGAAATTGAAGCTGCTCGGGAAATAGCTCGGGAATATGAGCGTGACGCTGTTCCTTTCACATATTTTTCGCCTCAATGGAACGTACATCGATCAGGTCGTAGGCATTTCAGATACCATCTATCCATGGCTGATACTCACGTTTATTTTAATACTCGCTCATCAAACGGAAAATTCCCAACTTGTCTTATTGAAATAGGTTCGCTCTCCTGTCATTGTCCCGGCCCGTTTGAGGTTTTTAAACAAATTGAATCTTTTTTTGAATCTTCGGGAGTAGTTACAAAACGGCATGCCGTCATACGTGTTGACCTTTCAACAGATTTTGTAAATGTCGATATTAATGAACTTGATATTGACAGGGGAGATCAGTGGATCTCCAGGGCAAGAAATTTTTCAGTTTTTCAAAATAATTGGAATCTCTCCGGTGTCAGTCTTGGCAAAGGCTCTCTAATGGCTCGAATCTATGAAAAGCGTATCGAGTTAAACGAAAAAAAAGCATTTTCAAAATCTGATTTTTTCAATCGTCAATGGGGTCTTATGTCTACCGACAAAAAAACACCCGTTGTTCGTGTCGAATTTCAATTCAGAAGTGATGTTTTAAGGGAGTTTCAATCCGATGATGACTGTTTTTCAATTGAAACTCTCGCAGATCTTAAAGAATCTCTAAACGGTCTGTGGGGCTATGCTTCTAAAATTTGGTTAAGACAAGCTGACAAAGCCGTTGACCGTAAAAATAAAAATCATTCTCAATCTACACTTTCTTTTTTCTGGTCTCTTGTTCAATCCGTTGATTTCGATGCTGATAATAAAAACCTTTGGCGTAAAAAGAAAAAAAAAGATTATGTCAATATTGATGCTCTTATTGAACAGGGCGTGGGCTGTCTCGTTGCTGCCACCGCTGCCTCTCTTGAAAAGTTGGAAGATTGGAAGCAAATTCCATCTAAGGCTGCATCACTTATCTGGAATCGTCTAAATTACCTTATTAAATACGATATGGAAAAAATTTATGAAAAGGTTCACGTCACATATAATTTAAACAACTTAAACCCTGCCGGACTCAATGTTACCGGTCGATTCATTTAAAAAGGAGATTCAAAAAAAAATGGCTGGAATATCTGAAAAAACAGACTCAATGACATCAATATCACCCCTTAAAACCATACCAATGGGGATTACTGTTAAAGGTCTTATCATGGAGAAAATCGCCGGTACAAGTCAAAAAGGCGTTGAACAATACCACGTGGCTGTTGCCGTTAAGGGTCTTGAAAAGCAGCTGAAAATCAAGACCTCTTTTGAAGGTTATAATAACCTTGTTGAAATGACACCCTATGAAAATAGTGTTGTCTTTTCGGAATTCAATGGCCGTATGTATTGGCAAGAAGCAGAACTCTAACTATTAATTTTTTTAAAAGGAGTATTTGATTAATGATTAAGGACTTTTTTAAGAATAAACTTTTACCTTTTTTGATTATATCTTTTTCCTGTCCCGGTCTGGTCCTTGCCGCTGGTGGGGAATGGGTAAGTCTAGTACCTGAGGGGATGTTTGATGGTATTCAATCGGATTTGCTTGTGGCCGTCGGTGGCATTCTCTCTCTGGTTTTAATCGTTGTTGGACTGGGTGTCTTGATTAAGGCCTTCCTTAATTAATCCCCATATCTTTTAATCTTTAACAAAGGAGTTTTTAAATGGCTGATCTTTTTACCGCTGCTGACATTTCTGGTCTTGCTACCAATGTTACGGCCCTTCTGGTTTCCTTTATTGTTGTAGGCTTGCTGTTCGTTGGTGCAAGATTCATCCGTAAAGCTGGTATTCGTTAACCCCTAACCCTCCCTGGGTGTTTCCTTGTTTGGTCACCCAGGGTCCTAAAAAGGACTTAATATGAACCCTACTGATCTTATATTCTCTGTTGTTTCCGATTTGACTGGTGGTCTCGTGACTGACCTCACCACTGTCATAATCGCTATGGTGGGGTTTGGGTTTATTCTTATGGGTCTTGATTATCTCAAAGATGCCATGGAACAACGTTTCGTTAATTCAGAGCGGTTGTCAGATGACTATCAGAGTCGCATAGATAGCCATTTGTCTGAATCAGACAATTACTTTGAGTATAAAAAATGGAAAGGGAAAATGGATGGTTTAAACATGAAGGGCGAATCTAATATAAATGAAAATCAAAAAATGTATGACTATTACGAACTTAGATCTAAAAAAGCTCGTGGTAGGTATATGAAAGGCTGATCATGGAATTAGATATTACAGCTTTCGGATCTGGTTGCGGTCTTGTCCTCTTGGGCTGGATTTGTGGTATGGGCCTTTCCTATATTTTCAGTATCCTTGTTGCTATCGGGCGGTTGAAATGACAATCACAGAATT
>CAXHYW010000545.1:0-3582 GCA_964021475.1 uncultured Desulfobacteraceae bacterium
TGATATCGTTTCTGGGTGAACGGGAAAACAATCCCCTAAATACCCTGACCCTATCTGCTCTTGTTATTCTCATCATTGACGGTGGTGCCCTGTTTTCCATATCCTTTCAATTGTCCTTTTGTGCTATATTCTTTATTATCATCGGATTTTCGCTCATCAAGAAGTCAGGCTGGAATCCTCCCAAAAACAGGATGACAATGATTATAACAGCCAGTCTGGTAACTTTTTTTGCGGGACTTGGGACCTTTCCCTTGATTGCTTACTATTTTAATCTGGTGTCATATGTACAAATATTATCAAATCTGATCCTGGTACCAGTAATGGGCTTTATCTGCCTGCCCTTAGGGTTTATTGCCTGTTTATTCTTTCCTTTGATTCCTGGACTGTCCTACTTTCTGATATCCATATGTGAGCCTATCCTTTGGTTTTGTATCCAATATATTCAGTTTTTAATCGGTTTTAATTTGTCATGGTCCAGAATCATGGGTTTTGACGGTCTGAAAGTGACACTAGTATATCTTTTTCTCGCCGGGATTTGTTTGATGCTTACCCGTCAAAAAAAAACAGGGATTGTACTCATGACGGTGGTCGTTGTGTTGGGTTGTTTTGTTATCAGCCGGGTGGGTAGTACAAGGTTCATGCCTAAAAAAATGAAAGTTACCATCCTGGATGTGGGGCAGGGCAATAGTGCCTTAATCAAGACCATGGCCGGGAAAAATATTCTGGTGGATGGCGGGGGATTTCCAGGTCGGTCAAGTTTTGATATTGGTCGTTATGTGCTAGGCCCATTTTTGTGGTCCCAAGGAGTTTCTCGCCTGGATGCCGTTATTCTGACCCATCCGGAATCTGATCACATGAATGGTTTGGTATATATATTTCAAAATTTTAAGGTTAACCTGTTGGTGAAAAACAAGGATGCTTCCCCAAGCCATTCCTATGGGAATTTAATGGCTCTTTGCCGTGAAAAAAAAATTAGGATCTGGCACCCGTCCTCCGGGGACACCACCCTTGATTTTGATCATACTCGTTTGACCTTTTTTCCTGTAATTACCGGAGTTTTCCCTAATAACAGGAACAATAATTCATTGGTTTTCCAGGTCCGGTTAAATGAGTTTACCCTTCTTTTTTCTGGAGATATTCTCAAGGAAAGAGAAATGGTACTTATCAGAACAAACGGCCAGGATAAAAACCTTGAATCCAGCCTTCTCATATCACCCCACCACGGTAGTTTGACATCCAGCAGTAAAATTTTTCTTGATAAAGTAAACCCTGAAAGTGTAATAATATCTTGTGGATTTGGTAACCCCTATGGCTTCCCCCACCCAGATGTCCTGAAAAGGTATGCTGACAGGGGGTATCGGGTATTCAGAACCGATATCAACGGGGCTGTTACCATTTCCTCTGACGGCATTGCCCACAACATTTTAACCCACAAAGGTGGATAAAACCTTGTATTATATCTATTTTCCATATGTTCTGATTTTGGCAGGTTTGATGTTTTTTGAATGCCATAAAAAAAAACACCCTAAATGGTGGTCAGCCGCAGTCCTACTTGCTCCCATCACCACTCCCTATTTTATATTTAAATCCAGGAAGATTGAAGGGATGACCTTATTTATGATCTTTCTGGCGACTTTTTCAGGGATGACTGCCTTTGAAGTTTATACCTATACCCAGGTGAAAGAAAAAAACAGATACGCCCATCTCCCCCCCATCACCCGTCAAGTCATTCGCTTGAGTGATGACTTAAAGAAAACCACCATTGATCTGGACAAAGCGCTGGTAAGACTTGAACAGATATCAAAGGTGGAATCACGAATCAAAGAAATGAAAAAAACCATTGAATATATTGCAACCTTAAGAATCGTTATCGCTCAAAATGAGGCATCCATACAACGTTTTGTTAAGTTTACCAACGATTATAAACAGTATTTTGTTAAAAAAGAATTAAATTGGGTCTATCAGATTCAGCTTTTTTATACCGATCGAAATGTGCTCCTCCATTACAAAAGTCTACAGGAGTATCTGGATAATTTTGAAGCCCTGGTTACCTATACCCATACCAATTTTTACAATATCACTAAACTGAAATCCAAAGAACATTATAAAAATTATGATGAGTATTATATTCGATACCGCAGGGCTGTTAACACCCACAATAAGTTCAACGTCCAGCGGATTGAATTTCAAAATAAGTTTTTACTCCAATATCCGGATATCAAACCCTACCTTCCAGGAAAACGTCAGACCGAAACTTTCTTGCTGTGGGAATAGGAATATTACCGCTGGGATTTTAGAAAAGGAATGATCACCTTGTTTTTATTCCCGCCGGAAGCGTCATAGGTTATACTGACAATGGGCACATGGGTTTTTGCTTCTATCTTGCTTGCCATGGCCTCGGTCACAAGTCCTGCACAGAAAAATGCCAGATTTGTCTGGACCAGAAGTCTTAAATCAGATGGATACAATAACTCACCACGGGTAACTTGTATTTTAGGGGCAAATCTTATATAAGCCGGTGCATGGGTACAAACTCTATTGAAAAATTGGGACGCATAACGTTGGAGACCATTGAATCCATTGGCCGTATTGTCCTCTTTTTTATGAAAGGGGTAGCCCGTATTTTTATCCGGCCCTATCAACTGGACAAGGTGGTTGACCATACTTGGTTTATCGGGGCAAAGTCTGTGTTTGTGATTCTATTGACCGGGCTGTTTACGGGCATGGTTCTGGGACTCCAGGGATATTATACCCTTGTTACCTTTGGGTCTGAAGCGGCGCTGGGTTCTGCCGTCGCCTTGACAATTATCAGAGAGTTAGGCCCTGTTCTTTCTGCCATCATGATCACCGCAAGAGCCGGGTCTGCCATGGCTGCTGAAATTGGTGTCATGCGGATATCAGAACAAATTGATGCCCTGAAAACCATGCAGATAGACCCCATTCGTTTTTTGTTTTCACCGCGGATTGTGGCAGCCCTTATCAGTTTTCCTTTGTTGACTGCGATTTTTGATGTGATGGGAATTTTTGGCGGATATCTGACCGGTTCCTGGGTTTTGGGGATGAACCAGGCCGTGTACATGGACAAAGTGATCGCAAGTGTGCGAATGATCGATATTGCCGGAGGTTTTTTGAAGTCATTTGTATTTGCAATTGTGGTGACAACCATCTGTTGCTACCGTGGTTATTACACCCACGTAAGCTCCAGAAATGGTCATGGTGCCAAAGGAGTTTCTATGGCCACGACAAAATCGGTTGTCCAGTCTTGTATTTATATATTAATTTTTGATTATATCATTACCTATTTTCTGGTTTAAAAAAATGACCACACCATTGATTCAATTGGTTGATATTAAAAAACGCTTTGGCACAAATCAGGTGCTTAACGGGGTAAACCTTTCCATCTATAAAGGCGAGATCATGGCGGTGATAGGAAAAAGCGGTACCGGCAAATCCGTTCTGCTCAAGCATATTATCGGGCTCATTCGCCAGGATTCCGGAGCAATTTTAATCCATGGGACCCCCTTGGACCAGATGCCAGATCGGAAGAGCGTCGTGTAGGGAAAGAGTGTGCCCCTATGTGTA
>CAXHYW010000546.1:0-3580 GCA_964021475.1 uncultured Desulfobacteraceae bacterium
ATGAAAACCTTGATTGGCTGGATCGTAAAATTAAACGTCTTAAGTCCTTACATCAACCGGTTTCCAAAGATCTGTTTCAATCTGTTTCCCATAAAAAACTCAGAATCAATTCCCTTGAAAAGGATGTGCAAAACTTACAGGCAGCCCTTGAAGAATTGATGGACAGGATTCCTCAGGAGGAAACGGCTGCCGTGGCATCTCCTGCTAAGGCGTCGCCTGGGGTACTTTCCATACAAGAGGATGGTGTCACACAAGACCAGGCCGAGCTTATTGCCCGGATCAAAAAATCTGAAATCTCCGATTGGTTTGAAGTTGTTCCTGATCAGGAAAGGGTACAGATCAGAATCACCCTGCCGATTCTGTTCACCCCGGGCAGCGCCGTGATCGCCCAGGAGTATGATGGGTTCCTTAAAAAGGTGTCGTCCTTTGTCAAGGGGCAGAAGGTATGGATCGTGGTGGATGGGTTTGCCGACCCGGACCCCATCAAATCCAAACAATTTCCTTCCAATTTCGAGCTGGGGGCTACCCGGGCGGCAAACGTGGTTCATGCCCTGGTTGCCAAAGGGGTGGACCCGGCTGTGTTTAAAGTTGCCAGTACCGGGAAATACAGATTTCCCGATGCCAGACCCCTGTCGGATAAAAAAGCAGTTGAGCGGTATATCAACATTTCGATTTTGTTTGACCGTGTCTGACACCAAACGGTTTTCGGCCGGGCCATTCTTCTCTCCCCTGTGGTCCCGGCCGGGACTTGATTATTGCTTTGTAATTGTTTGCGGGGTTTGGTATAGGTGACAGGTAACGGATAACTATAACCATCAGGAACCTGGATGCACCCCAAAAAGCCACTCCCCATTTATTGCATCATCCTCTGCCTTTCAATGGTGTTGTTGGCCATCCCCGGTGCCTGTTTTTCCGAGACGAAAATAGCCCTTGTTGTTTCAAAGAGAATCAAACCCTATCTCCAGGTGGTGGACGGCATTACCGATGTGCTGGCCGAAGCGGTTCCCCAGATTGATGTTTTCTTCCTTTCTTCCCTGAACAAGACGCCCGACACCCAGGTCAACCAGGACATTGTCCGCCAATTGCAGGCGGGGAACTATGACCTGGTCACCGCCGTAGGACCCGAAGCGGCGGACCTTGTGTGGGTGGTTGACTCCCCGTTTAAGAAATTGTATGCAGCGATTCTGGACCCCCAGGCACTTCCGCAATTGCCGTCAACGGCCTGCGGAATTTCTTTGAGAATTCCGGTGGGCATTCAATTGGAGCGCATTGCCCAAAACTTTGGCACCCTAAAAAAAATAGGTCTGCTTTTTGACCCCCTCCACAACCAGTGGTTCTATGACCAGGCCCTTGTCCGTGCAAGGGAGTACGGGATTGAGATCATTGGTCTGCCGGTGCAGTCCAAGAATCAGATTGCCGGTGTGTTAAAAGATCATAAGTCCGGCCTGGATGCCATCTGGATGATTCCGGATCAAACGGTTATTTCTGAAAAAATTATCCATTATGTGATCAAACAGGGAATCTATAACCAGATGGGAGTGATTGGGTACAATTCCTTTTTTACCCGGTCCGGTGCTTTTTTTTCCTTTGAGTTCGCCTATGACCTGCTGGGCGAACAGGTAGGTACCGCTATCAATGCCTATCTTGAAACCGGCGTCTGCCGTCAGGAATCCCCTGTGTTTAATGTCATTGTTAATCAAAACATAGCCGATAAAATCGGTATCCAGGTGAGCAAATGACAGCTTTCGTTCCCCAAAATATCGGCATCCATGCCCGGGTATTGTCAGCGGCAATTCTGCTTGTTACCGCAACAACGCTTACCATGGGGTACCTGGGGGTGAACATCATCAATCAATTTGTCACCCAGCGGTTTAACCAGCGGATCGATTTCATGGCCCAGTACCTGGCCCTGAATTGCGAGCTGGGTATTTTGATTGACGAGCAACCCCTTCTCCGGGGGCTGGCCAATAATATGCTCAAGGAGAACGACATGGCCGGGGTGGAAATCCAGGATCATACCGGCAGAGTGATGGTCCGGGAAGTAAGGGATATCCAGGGGCCTTTTTCCACGGTGGAAAAACGGGTCCAGTTATCGGAAACAGAAGACAACAGTGAATGGATACGCCGGATGACCGGAAACAGCGATACACATTTCATCGGATTGGTCCGGGTGACCTATTCCACCCAGGGGATAGAGGAGTTGATCTCCCAGATGAAACAACGGTTTGTCTATATTGCCCTGGCACTCACCTTTCTCTCCTGGGTTGTTTTTTATTTTATTTCCAGATCCCTGGTGGCGCCGATCATCCGCCTTGCGGAAACGGCCCGGAAGGTGTCCATGGGCAATCGCACGGTCCGGGCGGCGTCGGGCAACACTCCGGAAATTGCAAAGCTTGCCGATGCCTTTAATGACATGCTGGATTCCCTGGCCGCCGGCCGGAAAACAATTGTCCAGACCTATGAAAAACTGACCCGCCAGGAAGCCCTGGCCGAAGTGGGCAAATTTTCCATGATGATTGCCCACGAGGTGAAAAATCCCCTGGCCATCATTAAAAGTTCCCTTGAGATGTTGAAAACGGATTTACAGATCCCGGTGGATAATATCCCGCTGACCTATGCCGAAGAAGAGATTGTCCGCCTGAACAATCTGATTGAAAGTTTTCTGATGTTTTCACGGCCCACCAAACCTAAATTTGCTATGGTGGATTTGAACCGATTGATGGAACAGGTGCTCGTGGGATTTGAAATTCAATATGACGCAGAGGAAATCCAGTTGAATTATAAGATTCCGGAAACCCCCTTTGAAGCCGAGGCTGATTTTGATCTGTTGTCCCGGGGGGTCAGCAATATCATTCAAAATGCCTGTGAGGCCAATGACAAACAGGGCATCGTGGAGATTACCATGACGCAACGGCAAAACAAATGGCAATTGTTTATCACGGATCAGGGCGCAGGTATCCTCCCGGAAGAGCGGCACAAAATATTTGAACCTTTTTTTACAACCAAGGCAACCGGTACAGGACTTGGGCTTGCATTTGCAGACCAGGTTGTGAAATCCCACGGGGGCAGCATCCGGATCGAAAGCCCGGATGAAAACGAAGCCTGGGGCTGCAGATTTTGCATTACCCTGTTTTCAAACACCCGCGAACAAAAGAGTGAGGCGTTGGAAGAAAATGGCCAATTTATTAATAGTTGATGATGAAGAAAAAATGAGGAACCTTCTTTCCATGATGCTGGAGAGAAAAGGATTTCGGGTGGACCGTGCCATGCACGGTCAGGCAGCCATGGAATTGCTGGCACAAAACACCTATGATCTGGTGATTTCCGATATTAAAATGCCGGTGATGGACGGTAAAGAATTGATACGCCGGATGCGGGAGGAAAAGATTTGTACCCCGGTTATTTTTATCACAGCCTTTGCCACCATTGATTCTGCCGTGGAAATGATGCAGCAGGGGGCCAGTGATTACGTGACCAAACCCTTTGACGATGCCAAAATTCTGTTGACCATTGAAAAGGCCATGACCCTGTCCAGATCGGAAGAGCACACGTCTGAACTCCAGTCACTCCGGAGAATCTC
>CAXHYW010000547.1:0-3575 GCA_964021475.1 uncultured Desulfobacteraceae bacterium
CCACATACTGATCGAAACATACGATATCGTCCCTTTTTACAGCATTCTCTATTCCTAATTTTTTTGCCGTTTTTTGGGCCAGATCGAAAACAATTTCTTCTTGAACATCCTTTACCCTTGAAACATTAACGCCACTGATAGGGATGCCTCCATTGACACCCGTCATCCCAACAACCATCCCGGCATGGGTTCCCGCAGATCCGGAAGGGACAACAATATGATCAATTGTTAATCGCATTTCATTTAACTGTGTCATGGTTTCTTCTGCACAAACAGCATACCCAAGAGCGCCAATATCATTGGAGGCCCCGCCAGGGATTATATAAGGTTTTTTCCCTGCTGTCTTAAGTTCCTCAGATTTTTTTTCCATTTGTCCCATCATGTCAGAACCGCCTTCTACTACACCGATGCTGTTAACACCCAACAGTTCAAAAAGCAAATTATTACCACTTGCATCTTTCTTGTAAGATCCCTTTACACGTTCTTCAAGGATAAGATGGCAATCCATTCCCTCTTTTGCAGACCATGAAGCGGTAAGACGGGCATGGTTTGATTGAACGGCTCCACAGGTAATAATCGTGTCAGCACCTTTCTCCAATGCATCTGCAATGCAAAACTCAAGTTTTCTGGTCTTATTGCCACCACCTGCGCCGGGTAGCAGGTCATCTCGTTTTACAAAGAGATTTATCTGGCCACCGAGAGCTTTACTCAATGCAGGCATGGATTCAATGGGGGTCTGGCCTTGAAGGTAATTTCGTCTTGGAAATTTTGTAAAATTCATTTTGTATCCTTTTTCTTTGTATAAAATTAAGGTTAAAGTGTAAAGACAGCTTCCATTTCGATATCTGCCCCAAGGGGTAAAGCTGCCACCTGGAAGGCGCTTCGTGCTGGAAACGGTTCTTTAAAATACTCTGCATAAATTATGTTCACCGCTTGGAAGTCATTGATATCCGTAAGATATAGTGTGGTTTTGATGGCATTGTCCAGGTTTGTTTCAGCTTTTTGGGCAATGGCTTGAAGGTTCCGGAAAACAAGATGAGCCCTTTGTTCTATGGATCCTTCCGGTATTTTACCTGTGGCAGGATCAATGGGCAGCTGGCCAGATGTAAAAACAAGTTTTTCAGTCGCCACCGCCTGGGAATACGGACCAATGGCAGCAGGTGCATCTTTTGTTGCAATAATTCTTTTTGACATATTAAACTCCTCAAGAATGAATTTATAGTTTTTAATCACTTGTGACAACAGGAGTGAGTGGTGAATCGATATATTGTTCTTCACCATTAAATATCTTTTCAGTAAATTCTCCTTCTGTTTTGGCAACAATACATGTCACAGCCAGGTCTCCGGTAACATTCAGGGCAGTTCGACCCATATCTAAAAGAGCATCAATGCCTAATATCATGGCATAGGCTGCTGCAACAGCAGAACCGGCCTCAACTTTCAGCCCAACCGATTCGAGTACCATTAGAAGTATAATAGCACCGGCACCGGGTACGCCTGCAGATCCGATTGAAGCCAGTACAGCTGTAACTAAAACCGTTAATTGTTGTTCAAAACTTAGGGGCAACCCAATGGCAAGTCCTACAAAAATAGCACAGACGCCTTGGTAAATGGCGGCGCCATCCATGTTAACGGTCGCGCCCAAAGGCAAAGTAAAAGAATAGACACCACGGGAAATTCCCATTTTTTCCTCGGCAACTTCCATTGTGACAGGCAGGGTTCCCCCACTACTTCTTGTTACAAAGGAAGTGATGATGGCAGCTCTTGCGTTAAGTATGAATTTAAAAAAGTTGATTCGGTATATGCTTAACAATCCGCCGTAGACGATAAATGCATGACAGAACAATGCACAATATACGGCAATGGTTACAATTGCCAAGGGGCCAAATGCCTGGGCGCCTTGCTTGCCAAACACGACAGCGATCAGTGCAAAAACACCGATGGGGGCATATTCAAGAACCCAGCCGACAACTTTGTACATAACTTCTGCACCGCCTTCAAAAAAGGAGAAAACAGTTTTGGCAGCATTTTGGATTCGCTCGTCCTTACTCTCCCGCAAATGGGAAACTCCCATACCAAATATGATGGAGATCAAAATAGTGGGCAAAATTTTTCCAGACGATATCGCATTAAACGGGTTGGTTGGAATAATATTCATAAAGGTATCAACCAGCGAGGGCGTCTGCAGTGTTCTTCCTATGGCACCGGCTGTTCCGGCCAACTCAAGGGATTCTCCTGGACTGAATAGATTTGCAAATAAGAGCCCGATGGCAACGGCAAATGCAGATGTAAGTACATAAAAAGCCAAAGCTTTAACACCAATTCGTCCCAACCTTGAAGGGTGGATGCTTGCAGAACCAACAACCAAGGTAAAGATCACCACTGGCATCACAATCATCTTTAAAAGACGAATGAAAATCACCCCTAGTGGATTGACCCAAGCTATTTCCGGGCCTATAACGAGTCCGGCAATGGCGCCCAAGACCAAAGCTACGAATATTCGGATAAGTAAGCTGGTTTGAAAATACCAGCTAAAGATCCCCGTGTGTTTTTTTGGAACGTCATTTACCATCAAAGTTTCTCCTTAATTGTTTTGGTTAGTAAGAAAATTCTATCGGCTACAGCATGGTACCAATACCTATGTGATCTCTTAAATAGCAATTCTGGTGCCACAAGAAGCACCAATAAGATAAGGCACTGAAATTATTAAATTAATTGGAATAAGGCTTGGCGAAAGCACGATTCAAAGGGGTATAACCTGCTGAATTGTATGAAGTTAAAATTCGTTTATATTTTCTATTATTACAATGCCTTAAGTTTGATTTCCTTATAGTTATAACTTTTCTAAGGTTATAGGGATTGGACTTAACTTTTTTTGTTCCGGTATTAAAATTGTCTGACGCATTAAACAATATTGTTGCTCGGTTCAAAATCGAGTAATTAAATCAATTGCTTTATAGGGAAAAAGTGGATCTGAGATGGCCTTTCTTGATTCTCCGAGTTCTCTATCCGGTTGACATTATTATACCTTTTTTGTATAGTCCATATCTTTAAATGACCTGTTATAAACCGATAAGGATCTATCCCAATGAATGAAGAGATAAAGAAAACATCTGAAATACCACCTGAGCAGATGAGCCTGCAAAGCCGGTTCAAGTTTAAATGCCACAAAGGGGTGAAATGTTTCACCGATTGCTGCCGGGGCATTGATATCATGCTGACCCCCTATGATCTTTTGACCATGCGTAAAAAACTGGACCTGACCTCCGATGAGTTTCTGGCAGCTTTTACCGACCCCCAGATGCTTGAAAAAGCAGATATGCCCGTGGTGACACTGAAGCTTTTGGATGACGACAGAAAATCTTGTCCCTTTGTTGATGATAAGGAGGGGTGTGCCATCTATGAAGATCGACCCACCACTTGCCGGTATTACCCGCTGGGTGTCGGATCGTTGAGTTACTCAGGAGAAGAGGGCAAAAAAGATGAATTCTTTTTTACCGTCAAAGAGGCCCATTGCTTAGGGTTTGAAGAAGATAAAGAATGGACTGTGGCCGAGTGGCGGGAAGACCAGGGTG
>CAXHYW010000548.1:0-3575 GCA_964021475.1 uncultured Desulfobacteraceae bacterium
AAAGAGTTTATTCCCTCCTTTCCCGATGTTCCGGGCTTATCTTGACGCAAATATAGATGAATCTCACTTCAAAGACTGAAAATTTTCTTTATACCAGATGTAGTACTCTGGAAATATTAAAAAAGCCCGGACTGGCGGATGAAACCCTCGGTAATTTGTCGAAATTGACTCCTGACAGATAATATATAACCGCTCTTACTTTCTGGCTAATGACAATGAGTTTGTTGGAAAAATAGTTTAGGGATGTTATTGAAACCATTGGAACAATCATTTAAGTCAAAGAGAATTAAGCAAATTTAAAAAATTATTTCTTCTTTGAACTCCACCTTGCCATCCTTTTCAAAGATCCTTATCAGGAGTAAGTGCATATTATCGGAGCCTAAATTTTCATAATACAGGAACATGTTGTCATCGTTGGCATGATTGGTAGAGGACAGCGAACCGCACATAAATTGAGTAAAGGATTGCCCGCAATACAGGTCAGTGGTTCTCATCAATTTTAGCTCATGGGTATGACCACAAAAAACCATTTCAATTTTGAGTTCATGGACAAAATCAATCAGAGAGGATGAGTTTATTAATGGGTCCTCATCTGTGCCCAAAAGTGAATGGTGAATCAGCAGCAGCGGCAGATCATATTCAGCCTTCTTGATTATCCTGGAGACTGCTTCCACAACTTCTTTTTCAACATATCCGTCATCACTGTATAATTCATTGGTATCGATGCTAATAATCAATACCTTTTTTTTATTTATTAAAATAGGCTTGATAAAATTAATATCGGTAAAATTGTCCCGGACCTTGGTTATCTCCCGGTCCAAGAAAAGGTATTTCTTTTTTGTTTTTTCCATTTCAGGTATGTAAATAATTTCGGGATTGTAAATATATTTCCGGAATAGTTCATGGGAGCGCATATTCCTTTTGTCATGGTTACCAATGATGGAGATGACATATTTGCACTTAATGGATTTTAGGAAACGTCCAGCCCTGGCATATTCGGTTTCCAGGCCATCGGTGGTACTGTCTCCAGTATTGATGACAATATCGGTGTTAAATGAATTGATTTTTTTTCGTAGGATTTTATCGTTTCCTCCCCAGTGGCGAGGACCAAAATGGAGGTCAGAAATATGTAAAATATTCATGTATGACTCCTGATTGGCAATAACGTTATAATCAACGTTTAACGGAACACTGTTCTTTTGATGTAATATTGTCAAGGTTTAAAAAATGGTGCAAAATGCAGGAAGCAAATTAGAGATACTGATTTTATACTTACTTTGACAAAAAGCTGCAATCTATCTATCATTATGGGGTAAGGCCCTTTATTAAAAAGGCGTTGACTTCTTTTTCCAGTAATGATGGGAATTCAGATTCAACCAGCGACACATAGTATTCATAGGGCTCAGCCCAAACAAAATTTGAGTACCCCTATATATGGTATGCCAGGTTTTTTTTGAATAAATATTGTAATTCAATTATATGAGCCGAGGGCGTCATGGCCGGGCATGTTTCCACATTAACCTCTATAGAGTACCAATATATAGATGTTAATGGGCCGGTTGATCCGGCTCAAGGATTATTATCCCTGTACTTGAAATTTCGAACTTTCAAACTCTGAGCAATGGGATGATAGGGTGTCTCTTGTTGGAGATTTTTTCGACAATTTATGTTTTTTATATTATATTGTCTGGACACGAAAAAGGATTGATTATTCATGCGAGAAAAACACCTTGAGCTTGTAAGGAAACGATTTGAGCAGGATAAATACGCAAAATCCCATGGAATTGTGCTGGATTCATTAACAAATGACACAATTCAGATGCATATGCAGTTGCGAGAGGATATGTTGAACTTGTTTAATCGACCTCACGGTGCAGCTATCTATTCTCTTGCAGATGCTGCATTTTCAGTATTGGGGAACAATAACAATAATCTTGCAGTTGCCTTAGATTGCTCTATCACATTCAGCACAAGCCCGGATCCGGGATCTAAACTTATAGTCAATGGGGAAATCCTATCTGCTACTAAACGAACTGCCTCTTTTTTATTTAAAATCTATATGGAAAAAGAGGGGATTCGTACATTGGTTGCCACGATGAAAAGCGTTTCATACAAAACCGGAAAGTCAATCGATCCTGATATTGCCCAGTGAACTCGGCAGAATTAGAAAAAATATCACCCATTACCTTGGTTGCCCTTGTATTTTTCGTGTAGGGTTTTGATTCGAAGAGGAGAGGCAAATTCTTGCATTCTTAGTTCTGACCATTTCATATCCGAAAAGATCAAAACGGTACTCAGGTATTATTATCCTTGTCTTGAGTATTCAGATGTCAGAAAACTTTATAATACCAATACTATCTGAAACTTGTTTTTATTGAAAATTTATTTGATGATCATGCAAATTATGATATTTTTTATAAAATATTAGAACGGCATCCCAAATACTAATCGCATTGCTGAGAAACCATCACCAAATCGATAACCAACACCTACTCGTTCGATTGAAAACCACCCAATTTTCCAGTTTGGGACTGTGCTGAAAGTAAGCCCTAATTCCCATTGCGTATCGATCTGTATCGTTTTTGTGTCCACATCGATTGCAATCCCGTCAAAGTAATAATAATTCATACCATAAAAGCTAAGGTATCCAGGGTTTTTAAACAACTTGATCCCAAGTGGAAATTTTATATCTATCCCTGTACTGAACAGGGGGGTGCTGTCAGAATAGCCATTGCTGTCAGAAAAATGACCATCATAGCGCAATGTATTCCCAAACGTGAAATCGAATTGCTTCCAGTCGAATAATACGTGGTGCTTAATTCCAACTGAATAAAGATATTGAAGATTGTCTCCAGATGTGCTCTTCCCAAGTCCGAAATTAACTAACGGCATTAGAATCCAGTTATCTCGAAGGGGAATCTGAAGTTCAATGCCAGGGATAATTGCTAAAAAATCTAAATCAATATTTTGTTCTTCGGTTTCAATGTTATAGAAGCCAATCGTTAAAGGAAAATTTAACTTCAACTGCCAACCATGATCGTTAAAATCTTCAATAGTATATGAAAATGGAAGTTTGTAAATATTAGCATTTTCTTGCGTGCCCGTGGAGATACCATCACCAACTCCAAGTTGATATGCCCAGTTTATTTGATTATTCTCATCTGCACCAGCATTTATGGAGTATAAAAAAAAAGTAAACAGAATGAAATAAAAATACCACGATCTGTTTCGGTTATGTTTTATTGAATTATGCATTGAGGCAAGTTACGATATAATAAAATGAATTACCACCTGAATTTAATATTGATCCTCCCCCATCCTTTAGAACATATTTAAGGCGAGTTTTTCCGATTTTGCCGACTCAACAATTATTATCCTATTCGTAATAGCCAAGAGACGTTCATAATATCAATGATACCATTTCTAATCTTGATTTTGTTTTGTGATATCAGACAAACCGAAAATGAAGGTTTTAAAAGGCGAGACTACTATGGCTATAATCAAGGCCTTTCAGTAACCAAAAAATACCCCGGACTATTCCCAGAAGTCCTTTTCTTCAAATCTGAGTTTAAAAT
>CAXHYW010000549.1:0-3569 GCA_964021475.1 uncultured Desulfobacteraceae bacterium
GTGCCGAGATGAAGATTGCCTGGCTGGAAGAACCCCTTCCCATGGATGATTATGAGAATCTTTCCAAGCTGACCCGCTATAGCCGTATCCCCATCACCGGTGGAGAAATCCATACCAATGGCAAGACGGAACTTAAAATAATGGTGGAGAAAAAATGCTATGATATTTTCCAACCCGATGCGATCATGACCGGAGGCATCTCCCACACACTGGATGTGGCAGCCCATTGCAAACTCCATGGCTTAAAATTCACTCCACACACCTGGACCAACGGGATTGGCTTTGCCGTGAATCTCCAGGTACTTCTGGCCAGTGGGTTCAATGGGATAAAACCTCTGGAATATCCCATCAATCCCCCCTCTTGGACCGTTCAGAAAAGAGACGGCATTCTGAAAAAACCCTTTGTCCATGAAAACGGCATCCTGAATCCCACCTTTGATCCCGGTCTTGGATTTGAAATCGACGCGGCAAAACTCAAGAAATACGGCAAACAATTTTTCACCATGAACAAAAGAAAACTAATGTTTTATACCATAAAGGACAAAGGTCTTTTGACGGCTATGAGACTCAACTCAAACAAAAAAAAATACGGGGTGGATGCCAAAGACAAAAAAGTCATCAATCAATAATCCCCAGAAGTTCCACTTCAAAAATAAGGGTTTGTCCGGGTTTGATGGCATTTCCGGCTCCCTGGTCGCCATAGGCTAAGTTGGCAGGAACATATAATTCCCACCGGGACCCCACGGGCATTAGCTGCAAGGCTTCCACCCATCCGGGAATAACCCCGTTGACTTGGAAAACAGCCGGTTTCCCCCGGGTAAAAGAGGAATCAAAAACCGTCCCATCCAAAACAGAGCCCTTGTAGTTGCATTCCACGGTATCATTGATTCCTGGCAAAACTCCCTCGCCCTTCTCCATAATCTTGTATTGAAGACCCGAAGACAGAGAAACCACCCCTTCCTTTAGTTTGTTCCCCTCCAGAAATCTTGCCCCTTCCACCCGGTTGGTTTCCGTTGTCTGTGCCATCTGCTGGGTCTGTTTTTGCCGGGCAATCCGCTGGTAAGCCAGGAGCATCTGGCGAAGTTGATCTTTTTCCATGGCAAGTTCGCCTTTGTGCTTGTCATTGACCCCTTTGATAAAGGAGGCCAGGTCTAAATCCATATACTGGGACACATTCCTGAATACATCATACCCCAATGCATAGGAAATCTGACGGGCCAATTCGGCTGATTCCAGGACCTCTATCTGTTTTTTCTCCTGGGATTCGGTCTCCTGGGGTTCGACTTTAGTTCCTGTGTCTGCAGCAACGGCGCCCCAGCCAAAAAGCAGTATCCACACAAGGTCCGCCAATATCATTGTCCTTTTCATAAAACTTCTCCTTGCTGATCATCATCTAAATTTGTGTACAAATATCATCCAAAAAACGGTAGCAAAACCCAAACTGCTTTACAATATTTAACGTCCCATACCCAGGGCAAAAAACCATCTCCCTTACTCGAAAGAAAGATACATGAACAAATGCTTTCTTTCTCCTTGATTTTTATACACCAATCTGATTTAAATTAATACTTTGAACCATGAATGCTGGTTCAGTTTTTAGAATGCCATAAAATGTAACATAATTACTTTTACGTTTACAGCATTGCGCTCTTTCATATAGATTTTTAGCACAGGAGGAAGGAATGGCAAAAATTGTATATCGTGAGGAAATGGCCCAAGGGACCATCATTCTCAATGAAATAGAAGCACCCCGAATAGCCCGCAAAGCAAAGCCCGGCCAATTTGTAATACTTCAGGCCGATGAAACCGGAGAACGTATTCCGTTAACCATGGCAGACACCAATCCTGAAAAAGGAACCATCACCATTATCTATATGGTGGTTGGAAAGTCCTCGGCCCGGTTCAAGGAACTTTCGGTGGGAGATAAATATTATGCCCTTATCGGCCCTCTCGGGGCTCCCACCCATGTTGAAAATGTGGGAAAGGTTATCTGTGTGGGAGGCGGCACCGGCATTGCCGTGCTCCATCCCATCGCCCGGGCGTTGAAGGAAGCTGGCAATGAGGTCACCACCATCCTGGGCTCCAGAAGCTATGATCTTCTCATCATGGAAGAAAAGATGAAAGCCACCTCGGACCACTTTCATATTTGTACCGATGACGGTTCCAAGGGTCACCACGGATTTGTCACCGATGTATTAAAACAGGAGCTTGCAAATAACGAGATTGCCATGGTGGTTGCCATCGGCCCCATTCCCATGATGAAATTTTGCAGCCTGATCACCAAGGAAGCAGGCGTCAAAACCCTTGTGAGCCTAAATCCCATCATGGTAGATGGCACCGGCATGTGCGGCTGCTGCCGTGTTACCGTCGGAGGAGAAACCAAATTTGCCTGTGTGGATGGTCCGGAATTTGATGCCCACAAGGTGGATTTTGATGAACTTGCCAAACGACTGGCTTCCTATCTGGATGATGAAAAAGCAAGCATGGATGCCCATAAAAATTGCAAAGTACAATAAAGATACCGGAAACGGTTGTATATAGGGAGGAATAAATGTCAGAAAAAAAACCCAAGAAAGAAGCGGTCCCCCGGGCAAAAATGCCCGAACAGGACCCGGATGTCCGGCGCAGAAATTTTATAGAAGTCCCCCTGGGACTCACCCCGGAAATGGCCATTACTGAAGCCAAAAGATGCCTTCAGTGTAAAAAACCGGCCTGTGTTCCAGGATGCCCGGTGTCCGTTGATATACCCGAATTTATCCAACTGATTGCCGAAGGTGATTTTTCCGGTGCAGCCAATAAATTGTGGGAACGCAACGCCCTTCCGGCTGTTTGCGGCCGGGTCTGCCCCCAGGAAGAGCAATGTGAGGGCAAATGTATTGTGGGCAAAAAAGGCGAACCCGTTGCCATTGGTTATCTTGAAAGATTTGCCGCCGATTATGAACGGAAAAACGGAGTCGGTACCGTTCCGGCCGTGATGGAAAAAACCGGCAAGAAAATAGCCGTCATCGGTTCCGGACCCTCCGGGCTCACCGTGGCCGGAGATCTTCTGCTCAAGGGCCATGATGTCACTATTTTTGAGGCATTCCACAAACCCGGCGGTGTTCTGGTTTACGGGATCCCTGAATTCCGGCTGCCCAAGGAGATCGTGGCATCGGAAGTGGCCACCCTGGAAAAAATGGGTGCCGATATCCAGTGCAATACCGTTGTAGGCGCATCTGTCACCATTGATGAGCTGTTTGAAGAAGGCTATGATGCGGCCTATATCGGTGTAGGGGCCGGCCTGCCAAGGTTTATGAATCTGCCCGGAGAAAATCTGATTGGTATTTACTCTGCCAATGAGTATTTGACCCGGACCAACCTGATGAAGGGATATCTTTTCCCCAAATACGACACCCCCATTGCCAGGGGAAAAAATGTTGTGGTTCTGGGAGCCGGAAATGTGGCCATGGATTCAGCCAGGACCGCCATGCGCCTGGGGGCAGACTCGGTCAAAGTGGTTTATAGAAGGTCCAGAGATGAAATGCCTGCCAGGGAAGAAGAACTCCACCATGCAGAAGAAGAAAAAATTG
>CAXHYW010000550.1:0-3559 GCA_964021475.1 uncultured Desulfobacteraceae bacterium
GCCTTGGCCTGTTCCCCTGCCATCTGGGCTATCATAATGGGTCCCCCCAGATTGTCTGCAGAGACACTGCCAGTGACCATTTTGACAACAGACAAAATGGTCAATTTCACCAGACCATAGGTATCTGATATGGAGCGCCCCATGGCCTGAATCGGATTCAAACTTTTATGGAAGGTATCACCGGTTCCAAGGATGCCGATGACAAATTTGTCCACATCCTCGCCAAATACATTTTTCCCGACCCGTTTTTCAGGAACAAGTTCCACGCTGGTGATTTGCCCGCCCCGCTCAAGAATAATATTTAATTTTTCACCGCTACCGGTGCTGATAACCCGGGAGATATCTTCAAACGATTCAATGGGGTGTTGATTAATTTCTCTGATAATATCACCGGATTTAAGACCGGCACTTAAAGCGGGTGTATTTTCCATAACCTTGCCAATAACAGGGGTGCCCATGTAAATCCCTGAAAACTGATAGAGCACGTAAAAAATAAACAAGGACAAAATAAAATTAAAGGCAGGTCCGGCAGCCACGATGATACTTTTCTGGGCCAGGCTTTTATGGGTAAAAGACAGAGACTTGTCCTTGGGATCAAGGGTTGCTCCCGGTTCCTCTCCCACCATTTTCACATAACCGCCCAGGGGGATGGCAGAAACACAATACTCGGTCCTCCCGATTTTTTTCTTGAACAGTTTGGGACCAAATCCCAAAGAGAAAACATCCACCCCAACCCCACAGAGGCGAGCGGCTAAAAAATGCCCCAATTCGTGGCAAAAAACAAGAATACCAATAACAACAACAAACGCGGCAGCAGAATGACCCATTTAAGACCTCACTTTTATATCCCAATTTTTATATCCCATTTTCATATCTGGGATTTGGCTGTTTCCCTTGCCCAATGATCGGCTTCAATAATACCTGAAAGATCAGGATTGTCAATGCGGGTATGAAGCCCCATGGTGTTGGAAATAAGTTTAAAAATACCTGAAAATCCTATCCGGTTTTCAAGAAACGCCTGAACCGCTATCTCATTGGCGGCATTCATAACCGCCGGAAGGGTTCCTTTTTGTTTGCAGGCTTCAAAGGCAAAAGAAAGAGAGGGAAATTTTTCTAGATCTGGTCGATCAAAGGTAAGACTATTAAGGGCTGTAAAATCTGGAAAATCCATCTTCAAATCCAGACGTCCCGGCTGGGACAGTGCATAGGCGATGGCCGCTTTCATGTCTGGAATCCCCATCTGAGCCATCACCGTTCCATCCTTAAATCCCACCATCGAATGAACGATACTTTGGGGATGAACCAATACCTCAATTTCGTCAGGGGATATGCCAAACAAATGAACCGCTTCAATAACCTCAAGCCCCTTGTTCATCAAAGTAGCGGAATCAATCGTAATCTTGTGCCCCATATTCCAGGTGGGATGGTTCAAGGCATCCGAAAGCGTAATGGTGGAAAAGTTTTCTATGGACCGTTCTCGAAAGGGTCCCCCGGAAGCCGTTAAAAAAATCCGTTTAAAATCCCGGGTGCGGTTGCCTTGAAGGCATTGGAAAATGGCAGAATGTTCACTGTCCACGGGCAGAATGTTCACCCCATTTATTCGTGCCCTTTCCATTACAATTTCCCCTGCCATGACAAGGGTCTCTTTGTTGGCAAGGGCAATTTGCTTTTTGGACTCTATGGCGGCAAGGGCAGGTTTCAATCCAGCAGCCCCCACCATGGCAAGCAAAACCATGTCAACGGTTTTTAAGGATGCCGCCGTCACATATCCTATCTCCCCGAATAAAATTTCAGGCTTCCAGGTTCCGGTCAAAGATTTGGCCAATTCAAAGGCCTTTGTCTCGTCTAATACCGCCACCATTTCCGGCTGAAATTCTTCAATCTGCCGGGCCAAAAGCTTGATATTATTGCCCCCGGTAAGGGCCAAGATATTAAACCTGTCCGGATACATCCGGACAACATCAAGGGCACTGGTGCCGATGGATCCGGTGGAACCCAATATGGACAAATGTTTCATATCACAAATACCAGATAGACATAGAGAACCGGAATGGCTAAGAGCAAGCCATCAATCCGATCCAGCATCCCCCCGTGCCCGGGCAAAATCCTGCCGGAATCCTTGATATGGGAAGCCCGTTTCAAGGCAGACTCAAACAAATCTCCCACCTGGCCGGCCATTGCCAACAAAAACGAGCAGGGGATGGTTAATAATGCCAGATGGAAACTGTCAAAAAACAAGAAGCAAGAAACAAATCCGAAAATCATGGCAGTTGCGATGCCACCTAGGGAGCCTTCAATGGTTTTATTGGGACTGATATTAGGGGCCAGTTTGTGTTTTCCGAAAAAAGTGCCGGTATAAAAGGCACCGGTGTCATTGGCAAAAATCACAATCAACAGCCAGACAATCCAGAAGGTGCCCCCATCCATTTCCTTGAGAAAGACCAACAACGCAAGAGAGACAGGGATATAAACAATCCCTAGGATTTGCTTGGATATGATATCAAAAACATGTGGGTCAGAGGGAAACTGCGATAGCACATATAGGGACAGGATCAATAGATTCAGAGCAAGTACTAAAAACAAAATCTGCAATGATCCCAAACAGGCACCAATGACAAGGGCCATGGAAATGGCATAGGAAATTAATTTAAGGGTATGGGAGGCCGGGGCAACATCATTTGTGAAAACGATTCTCAAATATTCCCGTACCGAGAATATGGCCACAGTTGATACCATAACCGCCAGAAGAAGGGTGCTGCCTTTTATGATGATCCACAGAACAAGGGGACCCAGTATTATTGCGGTAAGCCATCGTTTAAGGTGTTGCATTTTACTCCACCGAATCGTCGGTCTCTTTTTTGAAAATTTAATAAAATCTCAACAAATTCATCCCGGGTAAAATCAGGCCACAGGGTGTCGGTAATGAAAAGTTCTGAATAAGCCGCTTGCCACATCATAAAATTGCTGAGTCGATATTCCCCGCTGGTTCTGATAATCAGATCCGGGTCCGGCATCTTTCGTGTGTATAAATGATCGGAAATCATTTCTTCGGTGATCTCATGAGGCAATATCTGGCCGGACAACACTTTTTTTGAAATCGCCTGAACAGCGGCTGTGATTTCCTGGCGGCTGCCATAGCTTAAGGCAAGATTTAATACCATACCCTGATTATTCTGGGTCATGGCAACTGTTTTATCAGCCGCTTCCTGGATATCTTTGGGTAATTTTTCTTTTTGTCCCAAAATGTTCAACCGAACACCCTGGGTCATTAACTCATCCCGTTCAGATACCAAAAATCGTTTAAGCAGCATCATTAATGCCGTTACTTCAACCTTGGGCCTTGACCAGTTTTCGGTGGAAAATGCATACAAGGTGAGCATTCCAATGCCCAACTGCCCTGCGGCAGTTACAATGGAACGAACGGCCTGGGAGCCTTTTTCATGACCTTTAATACGGTTCATCAACCGTTTTTTTGCCCAGCGGCCATTGCCATCCATAATCATAGCAACGTGGGCAGGAAGTTTTTTCGGATCAAGCCTTTCGGCCTGTATCGTTTCAG
>CAXHYW010000551.1:0-3555 GCA_964021475.1 uncultured Desulfobacteraceae bacterium
CGGGCAAAGAGGTGATGGCCAATGCCATCCACAATCTTTCCCTTCGAAAAGACGGGCCCTTTATCCGGGTAAACTGTGGGGCCATCCCGGCCTCCCTTCTGGACAGCGAGTTGTTCGGCTATGAAAAAGGGGCCTTTACCGGTGCCATTTCAAGAAAGAGAGGACGCATCGAGCGGGCCCAGGGTGGCACCCTTTTCCTGGACGAAATAGGCGAATTATCTCCCCAGGCCCAGGTACGACTACTCCGGGTGATCCAGGAAAAAGAGATTGACCGGGTGGGGGGCAGCGAAACCGTCCGGGTAAATATCCGGGTCATTGCCGCCACCCACAGAAATCTGGAAACCATGATGGAAGAACAAAAATTTCGAGCAGATCTATTTTTCCGGCTCCGGGTCTTTCCCATTTCCATCCCCCCCTTACGAGAGCGGACCCAGGATATCCCGGCCCTGGTCCGGCATTTTATCCTGAAAAAAGCAAGAGAGATGAAACGACCCCACATCCCTGCCCCCTGTCCGGATGCCATGGCCCGACTCATGGCCTACCCCTGGCCCGGAAATATCCGCGAACTTGAAAATGCCGTGGAGCGTTCTTTAATCCTGGACCGGGATAATTTATTGACCTTCAAGGAGATTGGCATTGGAGAATCCATGACCACGAAGGTATCCACATCCTTAAATTGGGAATCCCCGAAAGCGCCTATCCAGGAATCAGGCCCGGAACCCGGTCAATTATTTATAACAAAACAACCAATCCCCCTTGAGCTGGACCAGGTTCTCATCCATCATATTGGCCATGTCCTTGAACTGTGCAAGGGCCGGGTGGAAGGAGAGCGGGGAGCAGCAAAATTGTTGAACATCCATCCCTCCACCCTGCGCAAGCGAATGAAAAAACTCAATATTTCATTTGGCCGCAAGAGCAATCCGCTTAGGGGGAGACTGGCTTAGGATCACCCCGATAAAGACAAGCCCCGAGGCCAGGTACTGGACCCCCGTGAACCGTTCTCCCAGGATGATTGCACTAAAGCATAAGGTAAATACCGGAATGAAGTTGATAAATGCGGTTGCCTGGCTGGCAGGAATCTGGCTGACCCCATAGTTATAGCATCCGTAAGCACCCAGAGTGACAACACTGCCCAGGTAAAGTATGGATAAAAAAGGCAGGGGAACCATCTCAACCGGCAGCACGGTACTCGGAAAAAATAGAATAGGAAAAAAGAAAATAGCACCGGCAAAAGCCTGTACAAATGTCAGAAACAGGGCAGAGTAACGCTGGGTTAGTTTTTTCAGACAGATGGCGTACCCCGAGGCACAGACCATGGCCATGAACTCCAGAAAATTGCCCAGGAGCGGATTGGGCGCATGATGGGAGGATTCCGAAGACAGACTCAGCCACAGGGCGCCTGTGACGGCAACTAAAAACCCAAACAACGTTTTTAGGGTCAATTTCTCCTTTAGGATTCCCCAGGCGGAAATAGCCACCAGCAGGGGCATCATGGTGGTGATCATGCCAGCCTGGGATGCCGAGGTATGCACCAAGGCATTGGCTTCAAAAACAAAGTAGAGACAGGGCTCGCAGATGACCATGATGGCCATGTATTTCACATCTTTTAACCGAAAGGGAATGTTCCGGAAGACAAAGGGAAAACAAAGGGCACACAGACTTGCCACCAGCATTCTTCCAAAAATGACCACCATGGGATCATAGGTCCTGAAGGCCAACTTCAGGGCAACAAAGGTACTGGACCATAAAACCATGGCCACAACCAGGCAAATATAGGGAATCATCCTGTTAGGGGGTTGGTTTATGCCTGTTTGATTTTCCATCATTTCCTTTTTAACTTATAATTTTCTAAAAACCGTTCTAAATATCACGTTCACGCCTCCACCGAAACCTCTAATATTTGCCCCCGGCAATTCTGGGTCACCAACAACCGAACCGAACACTACTGAAATAAAGGAAAATTCTTTTTTTTATGGACAAATTCAGGTGTTTTTTTATATAATCTCCCCAAGATTTAAAAAAAATCCTATAACGCTGGAGGCCAAACATGAAGTCGATCCAGGCAGAATTCCAAAAAGACCCCCGGGAAATAAAAGTCAAAGCTGGGGCTGAACAAGAGGACTGGCCACAAGTATGCCGCAGATTCAATGATGATGTGGAGCGGGTCTGCGATGTGAGCGATATGGAGGAATATACCGGTCTTTATAAGTGTTTTGATGAGGCGAACAAAGAATTTTTCTTTCTCGTGGAAGAAGACAACTCCCTGTTCCGGATGAAACGAAAACATTTTCTGGACAACATCGGCCAAACAAAATAGGGGTTACTCGGCGTTTCCCCGGGAAACGTCCCTTTTTGTATCCAGCAATATCAATCATTAAAGAAACGAGGGTATGTGCCAAAAAATTTAAACACAGATCTGATCAATGAAAAAACCATCAATCTCCTGAATAAATTCATGATTTTTGATGACCTGGCCCCAGCAGATATAAAAACAATATTAAGTCTGGATTCCAAAGAATCGACCCCCTACCAGAGCCGTATTGTAAAACTGTGTCAATACGCTGCCGGTGAGACCGTTATCCGGGAAGGAGAATTTGACTGCTGGTCCTTCTGGTTGGTGAAGGGAAAGTTTGATGTGATCCAGCAAAAAAAAACCATCGCCTCCTTTTCAAACCCAGGGGAAATATTTGGGGAGATGAGTGTTCTGGAAGGAATTCCCAGGACGGCATCCGTGGTATCTGCCACCACCGGGATCTGCCTTTGTCTTGATATGTCCATCATTGAAAACCTGGTCGACGAATCTGTCCGAACCATCATTAAAAACGGTTTTTACAAGGTAATTCTATCCCGCCTGGATGAAACAAAAAACAAAATGATGGCAGAAAAACACGCTATTGAAAAAAAATATGCCGATCTTCTCTGCTTTGAAAAAAAAATCCAGGCCAGGAAAACAAATAAATAATGTCTTGGATCAATCCTTGCGAATCGGGTTCAAAACTTTTCTGACCATTCTGGCAAGCCCTTGCTGTGAGTAGGGTTTTCCTAGAAAATTCACCCCCTCTTCAAGCACCCCATCGTGGACAATATGATTGTCGGTATATCCGGAAACATAGATCACCTTGAGATCCGGGATATGCGCCACCGCCTTTTTAATAAATTCCTTTCCATTGAGTTCCGGCATGACAAGATCTGTGATCACCAGATCAGGTTTTGGCCCCCCACTTGTTTGAATCCATTCCAGGGCCTGACGGCCGTCAAATGCCATGTGAATTTCATACCCCAGGGACCTTAAGGCATTGGCGGCAAATTGGCAAACCTCCTGGTCATCTTCCACCAGCAAAATGAGTTCACTCCCAGATAAATTTTCAATCCGGGCAGCGGTTTTCTCAGACGGGATCTCCACCTGGGATGTGGACGGCCAATAGATTTTAAACAGGGTCCCCTGATCCGGTTCTGAATAAACCTGGATATTGCCCTGGTTCTGTTGAACAATACCGTAGATCATGGCAAGCCCGAGCCCAGTTCCCTTGCCTTTTGGTTTGGTGGTAAAAAAGG
>CAXHYW010000552.1:0-3555 GCA_964021475.1 uncultured Desulfobacteraceae bacterium
CTTCGAGCAGGCTGAAAATTTTAAAAAAAGGAGACCCGTATAGTGGCCACGGAAAAATTAGAACGCTTAAATGAAATTAAAAAATTGATCCACAACTTTGGTGAGGCAAATCTAAATAAGGAGATTGAGGGTTTCTCCATGAACCTTTGTGATGATCTGGGTGGGGGTGAGGGCATTAATTTATCCCGGGGTAAAATTGAAATATGGGCAGCTTCGATAATTTATGTAATTGCCCGGTTAAATTTTCTTTTTGACAAAGAAAACGATACGTTTATTTCGGCTGATATGCTCTGTGATTTTTTTAATGCAAAAAAATCAACCGTTGGCAATAAGGCAACACAGATTGAAAAACAATTTGATTTGGATCATGAAATAGAAAAATATTGCAGCCAGGAAATTATAGATTCTTTTACGTTTTATGAAACATCCGAAGGTTTTCTAATCCCCAAAAATGCAGCGGATACACTTGGAATCTATGAATTTGCGGATGATAATGAATCCAAGGAAATTGATAATTTTTTTGAAGAGAAAAAGAAAATTGAAGCGCAAAAGGCTTTGGAGAAAAAGAAACAGCGACTGGAGGTCAATAGGAAAATAGCAGCGGACAAAAAGAGAAAAAAAATGGAAAACGACACTCAAATGGATCTGTTCGGTGACAATTGAAAAATCCCAATCAAAGTACTTTTATCTATTGTCCCTGTTGCGGCCAGGCAACCCTTGGGCCTGACACGGAGAAATCCTTTGTCTGCAGTGCCTGTCAATTTGTTTTTTATTTAAACTGCGCTGCAGCTGCCATGGCGGTGATTGTGAACAAAGAAAACCAACTGCTGGTCACAAGGAGAAAGCATGATCCCTTCAAGGGAACCCTGGATCTTCCCGGCGGGTTTGCTGAACCCGGGGAAAGTATCGAACAAAGCCTGATACGCGAAGTCAGAGAAGAGTTGAATCTAACGATAACACACCTTGCCTATCTGTGTTCGGTTCCCAATATCTATCCCTATAAATCGGTCATTTATCCGGTGACGGACATGGCATTTGTATGCGAAGTCAATTCCTTTGACACCATTGATGCCCGGGATGATGTTTCCGAATGTTTTTTTGTGGATCTGCCAAAGTTTGATACCCGGTTGTTTGGACTTTCTTCCCCTAAATGCGTCATTGAAATCTACCGACGATTATCTGACTAAAATTTGCCTTCCATATTGAACCCAAAGACGCGCAAGGGATATTGCTAATTTCCCCAATATGATCTATCCTAGGCCCCATGAAAAATCGATTTTACCGGTCCAAGACCTCAAAAAAACCACAAATCAAATTACCGCCAATGGTACCGGGTGCCGACAAGGGCCTTAAACGCATCTTTGAAGACATCGGTATTCCCGACATTAAACCCTTTGAACCCGACCCCTTCCAGCTGGAAGCCATTGAAGCCATTGAGACCGCAGACTGCCTGGTCACAGCCCCCACGGGAGCTGGCAAAACCTGGATAGCTGAACGAGTTGCCCAAAAAGTCATGGAAACCAATGGGAAAACCTGGTATGCCACCCCCTTAAAAGCATTGACCAACTCCATCCATGCCCAGTTTTCAAAACTTTTCGGTAAGGAAAATGTGGGTATTCTCACAGGGGATATCAAAGAAAATGCCGATGCCGCCATTGTCATCGGCACCACTGAAATCTTAAGAAATCAGCTATATGATTCCATGTACACCGGAAAAAATCTGGACTGTGATCTGATTATCCTGGATGAAGCCCATTTCCTGGGAGATGCCGAACGGGGAGTGGTCTGGGAAGAGATCATGATTTACCTGCCCGTGCGAATCCCTTTGCTGCTCCTGTCAGCCACCATTGGAAACCCGGACCAGATTGCAGGCTGGCTGTCCTCCATCCGGGGAAAAGAATGCCGGGTGGTGGAAAACCACGACCGGCCCGTGCCCTTGCACCCGATTTTCTTTCACCCTTCCGGCACCCTTTTCCCTTTGATGAAAACCCCGGACTCTCCCAATGACAGACCCCAACTTCACCACAAGGTTACAAAATTTGTCAATGAAAAGCCCCAGCCCCAGATGGCGCAAGGTGGCAAATTGCCCGATTTTGCACAAATATTAAAAGTCATGGCCCATTATGATCTGCTACCGGCCATTTTCTTTCTTAAATCAAGAGCGGAATGTGACCAGGCGGTCCGACTATGCAACGGGGAACTACTTAAGACCACCCCGGAAAAAAAGCAGGCCCTGGCTGAAAAAATAGACGAACTGACCCGAAACAATCCCCATTTACAAAACCACCCCCAGCGAAAATATCTGGAAGAAACCGGAACGGCAGGTCATCACAGCGGCCATTTACCCGCCTGGAAAGTGGTGGTGGAAACCCTTATGGCCGGTGGGTTGTTAAATGCCATGTTTGCCACCTCCACCGTGGCGGCCGGGGTTAATTTTCCGGCCCGGTCCGTGGTGGTGCTGAACTCAGACCGGTTCAACGGGTCAGATTTCATGTCGCTTACCCCCAGTGAGTTCCAGCAAATGGCAGGAAGAGCTGGCAGACGTGGGATGGACAATGTCGGATTTGGCCTGATGCTACCAGGCAGATTCATGAATTTAAAATATGTGGCAAGGCTTGTGGATGCCCCGCCTCTGGATGTGGACAGCCAGATCAAAATTGATTTTTCCATGGTATTGAATCTGCTGCTCTCCCATTCGCCCAGTGAGATTCGTACCCTTCTGGACAAATCATTTGCCTCCTATCTCATTTCCGATGGTCAGAAAGGCAACAAGATTGCCAGGAAAAAATTTGGCAATGACATGGAACACCTATGGCTGGACTTCCAGGACCACATGTCCTTATTGACCCAGGAAGCGTATGTAACCCCGGAAGGCGCACTGACCGAAGACGGTTTATGGGCCTCCAAGCTAAGAATCGATTCTCCCCTTCTTGTGGCCCAGAGCATCCGCAAAAAACTCTTGCCACTTGAGGATCCGGCGCTTCTGGCAGCCATCATCGGCACCTTTGTTAATGAAAAGGAGTTCACAGACGACCCCCTACACCAGACGGCACTTCCCAAGCTACTCAAGGGCGTTTTCCTGGACCTTCGCTACGGATTGAAACCCTTTGCCATTCAACTGCTGAAAAAAGGATTTCCCGCCCCCAATCTCTATATTCAGCCGGCTGCCATGCTTTATGCCTGGGCCCATGGCGCGGAATGGGATGAATTAATCGAGGGTTCTGTTTTTGCCGAGGGTGATTTTGCCCGGTTGATCCTGAGAACAGCGGAAAATTTAAGACAAATTTCAAAACTTTCCGACACCTTTCCTACCATTGGCAAAACAGCTAAAGAAGCCGTTGATCTAATATTAAAGGAACCCATCGTCACCCTGTACAATTAAGACAACCCAATAAATATATAAGATAAATATTAAAAATAAAAATTATACGGAGACTCTTATGGAAATTATCAATACCCCAAAGGCACCGGCCGCTGTCGGTCCCTATAGCCACGCCATCGTCCACAATGGAACGGTTTTTTGTTCCGGCCAGATTCCCCTTGATCCTGCTACCA
>CAXHYW010000553.1:0-3549 GCA_964021475.1 uncultured Desulfobacteraceae bacterium
GAATCTTTCCTACGCCCATGAATGGGCAGTCATCGAAATGGGCATGAACCATCCAGGGGAAATCTCACGGCTCTCCCAAATTGCCTGCCCGGACATCGCCATTGTCACCAATACCGCAGGTGCCCATCTTGAAGGGCTTGAAACACCTGACAATGTGGCAAAAGCAAAAGGCGAAATTTTCGAACATATTCGGGAAAACGGCCATGCCATAATCTTTGCAGATGACAAAAGACGCAAGATTCTTGATCTCTGTGCCGAAAAAAACAAAAAATTGTGTAAAATTCTCTACTTTGGAGAGGATTCAACATCCGATACCCGGGCCCAGAACGTTGAGGTAAAAGGAGAAATCAGTCATTTTACCGTTGTGGATCAACAGGGTAAGTTCCGCTATTCCATTGGTTCCCCTGCCCGGTTTATGGTGAACAATGCCCTTGGTGCTATCACAGCCGCAAGGATAGCCAAAATTTCAAACCAGGGGATTAAAACAGGCCTGGCCGCTTTCACCCCGGTTGCCGGCAGGATGAACCTGGGTCAATTTTCCAATGGGGTCCATTTTATCGATGACACCTATAATGCGAATCCCGCATCCATGACCCAGGCGTTAGACACCCTGAATTTAATGGCAAAGGGAAAAGGGGCAATCGCCATATTGGGGGATATGCTGGAACTGGGACGAGAATCGGATCAACTTCACAAAAAAATAGGAAAGGTTGCCGCAACAACACAGGTCTCCAGTTTATTTTTGTTTGGCAAACAAGTGGAACATATTCGTCAGGGCGCCCTTGAAAACGGTTTTGAAAAGAAGCATATCTTTTGGGGAACCAAAGATGAGATTGCAGGCAAAATTTTACAACAAGCCCAAAGGGGAGACTGGATTTTATTCAAAGGCTCCCGTGGCATGGCCATTGAAACCATTATTTCAGACATAAAAACCCAAATATCCAAAGAAAAAAGCCAAAAATAACCATGAACAATATTACCAAAAACCCAACAAACCAAAAGGTAGCTTAAGTATCCATGTTCTATAAGTTTATATATCCATTGAATGAATATTTTACCGCCTTAAATATATTCCGGTATATCACCTTTAGAACCATATATGGCAGCCTCACCGCATTTCTTATCTGTCTGCTGCTGGGTCCCTTTGTCATTCGGTGGCTTGGCAAAATGCAAATCGGGCAAATCATCCAGACAGATGGTCCCCAATCCCACATGGGGAAACAGGGAACCCCTACCATGGGTGGAATTCTGATTCTCTTTTCAATTTTCATCTCAAGTGTTCTCTGGGGGAACCTGACCAACCATTATGTTTCTATTCTTCTGTTAACCCTCCTGCTGTTTGGATTTATCGGTTTTACCGACGACTATTTAATGCAGGTCAAAAAAAGGAATATGGGATTTACCGCCAGGGGAAAATTCACCATCCAGATTCTTTTCGGCCTGCTCATCGGGTTTTTAATATATAAATGCCCGGATTTCACCACCACCCTGACCCTTCCATTTTTCAAAGATTTTTCACCCGACCTAGGGATTTATTATATTCCCTTTGCCTGTCTGGTGATTGTGGGAACCTCCAATGCGGTTAACCTGACAGACGGATTGGACGGATTGGCCATCGGTCCCTATATAGTTGCCAGTGTCACCTATATGTTTTTTGCCTATGTGGCCGGGCACACCCAGTTTGCAGATTATCTCCATGTTCGGCACATTGCATCGGCGGGAGAGATTACGGTCATCTGTGGAATTTTGGCGGGAGCTGGCCTGGGATTTCTCTGGTTTAATGCCCACCCGGCTCAAATTTTCATGGGGGATGCAGGATCTCTTCCCCTGGGGGCACTGCTGGGAACCGTGGCCGTGGTGACCAAACAGGAGATTTTATTGCTAATAGTCGGCGGGCTTTTTGTCATGGAAGCCTTGTCTGTGATCATCCAGGTTTCCTATTTTAAACTGACAAAGGGAAAACGAGTTTTCAGAATGGCACCCCTGCACCATCATTTTGAGCTCAAGGGCTGGCATGAATCAAAAGTGATTGTGAGATTCTGGATCATCGCCATTGTCCTGGCCCTGATTTCATTGAGCACACTTAAAATAAGGTAAAATAAGGCAAGGTAAGGCATGGAAAAAACAAAACAATCATATTATCTGGTCCTGGGGTTGGGCAGCTCCGGGATGTCCATGGCCAGGTTTCTCCATGCAAAGGGCATAAAGGTTGTGGCAACGGATATGGACGGGTCAAAGACAGGGGAAGAAAAAATCCTCCAGGAGTTAGGGATCAAAACCCAAATTGGCTTCCATAACCAAGAAACCTTTAACCAGGCCCAGGCAATCGTGGTCAGCCCCGGCGTCTCCCTGGATATGACCTACCTTAAAACGGCCGCCCAGAATGGGGTTTCCATCCAAGGAGAATTGGATATTTTCTCCCAATACAATAAAACCCCGGTCATTGCCATCACCGGAACCAATGGCAAAACCACCACCACCACCCTGATCCGGGATATGCTGGAAGCCAGTGGCCTATCCACCTTCATGGGCGGCAATATCGGCACCCCGTTGGTGGACTACCTCATGGAAGACACAACAGCAGACTGGATCGTGGCGGAAATTTCCAGTTTTCAGCTGGACCTTGCCCATCACTTCAAACCGCAAGTGGCGCTTTTATTAAATGTGGCCGAAGATCACCTGGATCGATACAATGGATTTGAAGGCTATACAGAATCCAAATGGACAATTTTCAAAAACCAGACATTAGAAGATACAGCCATCATCAACCAGTGTATTGCAGGCTTTGAAAAACGAGTACTTAAAATTGCCTCCCGAATATTTTCATTTTCATCCAGGCCCGATACAAAAATTACAAATGCAAAAACCACCCAGACCCTGGCCCCGGCAGATGCAAAAATTGACGGTGACCAAATACTCGTCCAGACCCAGGAGGGCTCACACAATATCAACACAACCCGGTTAGGCGAACTACCGGGGATTCACAACCAGGAAAATATTGCGGCGGCTATCCTTGCAAGCCTTCTGGCAGAAGGTAACATTCAAGGGATCACAAAGGGACTTAAAAACTTTAAAAACCTTCCCCACCGGTTGGAATTTGTCCAAAAGGTCAATGGGGTATCCTTTTACAATGATTCAAAGGCCACCAATACAGATGCAGTTGTACGGGCCCTTGAATCCTTTCAAAAGGATATCATCCTGATCCTGGGCGGAAGGGAAAAGGAAACGGATTTTTCCCTCATTGTCCCTATTTTATCCAAAACTGAAAATGCTGGGAATAATACGGGAAATAAAGTGAAGCTCATCATTGCCATGGGCGAAGCCAGGCAACATATCCAGGCGGCCTTAGGAAAAATCTGCCCGGTGTTGTTGGTAAACTCCATGGCCGAGGCCGTTGAAAAAGCGTATGAAGGTGCTGCTCCCGAAGAGATTGTATTGCTTTCTCCTGCATGTGCCAGCTTTGACATGTATGAAAATTATGGTGCCAGGGGCAATGATTTCATTTCCCTGGTAATGGAAATAGAAAAAGGGGTGAAAAATGGAAAATAA
>CAXHYW010000554.1:0-3547 GCA_964021475.1 uncultured Desulfobacteraceae bacterium
GCTGACCGAATGCCTTTCTTTTTGAGGTGTAGCCCGTGGCCACATCAATTGCCGGGGCAGCAGCCCCAATGGTCATGGCCGCTGTCCCCAGGCGCTCGGGGATCATCATGGTGTTAAAAATTTTCACCCCTCGGTTCAGTTCTCCAAGCAGGTTTTCCCTGGGAACGCGTACATCCTCAAACACCAGCCTTGCGGCCCCGCCCCCCCGGCAGCCCATAAGGCCATACAGGTATTCACTTTTAACCCCCTGGGTCTTGTCCACAATAAAGCAGGAGATGCCCTCATGGGGCTTGGCATCGGGGTCGGTCCTGGCATAGACCAGAAAATAATCAGCCCCTTCTCCGCCGACGATGAATCGTTTTTGACCGTTTAACACAAAATGATCCCCACAGTCAGTGGCTGTGGTGGTGGTGCCGAAAAAATCAGACCCGCCCCGGGGCTCGGTCAGGCATTCGGCGGCAAAGATGTCGCCGGCCAGAAGGGGTTTGACATATTTTTCCTTCTGGGCATCATTGCCGTGGAGAATAATGGCATCGCAGACCAGTTCCGCCCCCACGCCAAAGGTGCAGGCAAAAATATAACCCAGCATTCCCACCTCTTCCATTACCATGCAGGTGGAAACCCAGTCCATTCCCCTGCCCCCCCATTTTTTGGGATAGCGGCATCCCATGAGATTGCGTTTTCCGGCTTCCCGGAGAAATTCTTTTGGAAACTGGATTTTATCGGCATCCATGTCCAGTATCATTTTCCGTGGAATTGATTTTACAAAATCCCGGGTTTCGTCCCGAAGTTTTTTCTGCTCTTCATTTAAAAGATAATCAAACATATGGGGGTTCCTTATTAGTTTTTAAATTGTTGTCTGAGTTTGTATTTCATCACCTTCCCACTGGGGGTGTGTGGCAATTCAGATATAAAATGAAAGTTTCTGGGAATTTTGAATTTGGCCAGGCGCTGGGCCAAAAATGTGGATAAATCTTCGGCGGTCAACTGGGTATCCTTGTCCGGAACAATCACTGCATGGACAGTCTCCCCCCAGTCGGCATGGGCGGCTCCGATGACGGCTGCCTCGCTGATGCCCGGGTATTCCATGATCCTGTCCTCCACTTCCTTGGAATACACATTTTCTCCACCTGTGACAATCATGTCCTTGATGCGGTCCACGATAAAAAGATATCCGGTCTCATCGATGCAGGCCATGTCACCGGTTTTATACCAGCCGTCCATAAAAGCTTCCAGGCTAGCTTCCGGGTTGTTCAGGTAGGCCTGCATCATCGAATCTGCCTTGAGCCATATTTCCCCGGTTTCCCCGGGGGATGCCGGTGTTGTATCGTCTTTCATCACCTTCATCTTCGCACCGGGAAGGGGTTTGTTGCCGATGGAACCTGCGTGTTCCCTGTGGTCCTCCGGGGTGAGTATCGTCCCGGTGGGACCGGATTCCGTCATGCCGTAGACCTGGAAAAACCGGTCCGATCCATAACTTTTGACCAGTTTTTTTACCGTTTCAGGGGCAATGGGGCCGCCGCCGTATATCCATGCCTTCATGGACGACAGGTCAAAATCTGCAAAATGGGGGATCACCTGGAGGGGCATAAGATAGGAAATGGGGGCCCCAAAATAGGCAGTGCACTGCCGTTTCTCAATGGCTTCAAGAAAATGCAGGGGATGGTATTCCCGGATGATAACAGCGGCGCCGCCCACAGTGGTGATACCCATGAACCAGTTATTCAGGGGAGAGGAATGCCAGATGGGCATGGCAATGAGCATCCGGTCATTGCCATCAAGGTTTATACCTTTGGCCCCGGTGATTCCGGCGGATACAACACTTTTATGGGTGTGAAGACATCCCTTGGGATTGCCGGTGGTGCCGCTGGTATAAAGGATTTGGGCCAAATCTTCTGCCTCAATGGAGATAGGGGTAAAAACCGATGCCCCTGTCATGGCATCCCCTATAAAATCAATTCCCTCCGCCCGGGTATCCATGCTTAATTTTTGTATCTCCTGTCCCAGACCTGCGGCAACCTCATTGAGGCTGCCGTCGAACAAAAAAAGCCGGGCCCGGCTGTCTTCAAGGATATAATCCACCTCAGGGGCCGTGAGTTTGTGGTTGACCGGGACCACGATTCCTCCGGCCTTTAAAACACCGAAAAAGGAAAAGACAAAATCAAAGCTGTTCTGACCCATGATGGCCACGGGATCCCCTTTTTTTATCCCAAGGGCCTGGAAGCAGGCCGCTGCCTGTTCGCTTTTATCTCTGACCTCCTGAAAGGTAAATTCTGTTTCCATGTCACACAGGGCAAGTTTGTCCGGGTGATGCTCAGCATTGGTATCAACAAGTTTTACGATCGTCATTTTTTCCCCTCTTGGTCTGGGTCGTTTGTTTGCTGTTTCAATTGAGTGATGCGTTTGATAAGTTTTTGCCGGGTCGCCAGAATATCCTGTTCCAGAAGTTCCAACTCTTTTTTCCGGTCCTGGAGTTGTTTTAATTTGGCATCCCCGTACTCAAGGCTTTTTTCAATCTGCTGGCGTTCGTCCGGGTCGGCATTGGCCATTCCGATCATCTCGGCAATTTCCTCCAGGCTGAATCCAAACCGTTTCCCCCGGAGGATCAGCTTGAGCCTTGCCTTGTTCCGGGGGGTATACACCCGCTGGTTGCCGGTGGTCCGACTGGGCTGGATCAGACCTTTTTCCTCGTAAAACCGGATGGTCCGGGTGCTGATGTCCAGTTGGTCTGCGATCTGGGAAATGGTCCACCTCTCCTTGTCCTTCTCTTTTCGGCCAACTTGTTTTTCTCGATTCATTGGTTCTCCTGAAATACACTTCGTAGTTAACGTTAACGTAAACCGTAATTAATGTCCTGTCAATAAAAAAAACAGTGTTTGGCCTTTCCGGCACAGAACCCTGCCAAAAGTTTTTCAAAATCGGATCATCTCCCGGCATAATAAGAATCAAGATATTGAATTTTCAAACAATACCTGGTAAAGGTAAGTTTTGACTTTTTAGGGGATTGCTTTGAATATGCACTATGAAGGAATGATCATCCGCCCGCCCAGCGAGGCAAACAGTATTTTACTGCAGGTCACCCTGGGCTGTTCCCATAACAAATGCACCTTTTGCCCCACCTTCCGGCAAAAGAGATTCAACATCAAAAAAGATGAGATTATTTTTAAGGATATTGAATTTGCCAGAACCAATTGCCGTCGACAAAATCGCGTGTTTCTCTGCGATGGGGATGTCATGATTATCCCCCAGAAACGACTGGTTCCCATCCTTAAACGAATTAAAGAACGCCTGCCCTGGGTGGAACGGGTCGGACTCTATGCCAACACCAAGGGCATCGGTATGAAAACCGATGACCAGCTTGAAGAATTAAAAGCCCTGGGAGTGGACATAGCTTACATGGGTCTTGAATCCGGGGATGACACCGTACTCAAGGATGTCTGCAAAGGGGCCAATGCCGAAAAGATGATCAAAATGGGCAGACGGGTCAAAGCCGCGGGGATCAAATTGTCGGTCACTGTCCTGGTGGGACTTGGGGGCAGGGAGCGAT
>CAXHYW010000555.1:0-3542 GCA_964021475.1 uncultured Desulfobacteraceae bacterium
CCATCGTAAATTCTACTCGGATAAAGAATTTAGTTCGACCAGTACGTCAAATGCGGGTGGCCTTATACTTGCAAACTTGCTAAACCATTTATCATAAATGGCCAGCATCTCTTTTGATCGACTCAGACCCGTTATGGCGCGATCTGCCATCAGGCGAAAGTCGGCATCATTTTTTCTGACGGCCAGGGCAAGGGGTTCATAGGAAAACAGATCCTGGAGAATCGAAAATTTACCTGGATCACCGGAATTTAACGCCAGACCGATTAGAACCACCTGATCACAAGCAAAGGCATCAATTTCACCACTTTCCAACGCTTTACGCCCTTCAAGATTCGAATTGACAAAGACAATACTGGCATCGATTTTTGTCTCTTTAAACAGGTCATTTAACTCGGTAGCCGTTGTTGTGTTTGTCACCACCCCAATTCTTTTCCCGGAAAAGTTACCCCGGATATCCTCACCTGCCATGGTCATGAAAGAAGCACCGGTAACAAAGATAATTTGTGAAAAATCTACCATCTCGCTCCGGGAAAGCGTTTTGGTCGTCGCCCCGCACAACAGATCAATCTTTTTTTCCGTCAATGCACGAAATCTGCCTTCAGATGTCACCAAAACATATTCAACCGTTATATCCTTCCCCAATTTTTTTTTGACGCCAGCGACGATATTTTTACAAATATCAATGGAATAACCCGCAGGGATACCCTCTTTGTTCAAAAAAGACATGGGGGGGTTGGACTCACGATACCCTATTTTTATTTTTCCTGAGCTTTGGATCTGTTCAAGGGTTCCGGTTAACTCCTGGGCTGATAACGGGCTGATAAAAAATGTTAAAAACAAAAAAACGGTCAGTAAACCTTTCATGCGGCGTGTCTCCAATATAGGGTTAAAATCCAATTCAAATAGTGTAGAAGAACCTATTTTGTTTACAAATTCAAAAGTCTATTCGTAGATGGTATGCCGTTTGGGATCAAAGGCTTCCCGTATCCCTTCGCCGGTAAAGGTAACGGTCATCAGCGTCACCACGAGCGCTCCGACCACGGAAGCTGCTATCCACCAGGCCTCCATATTCTGCCAACCCTGGGACAAAAGCTCTCCCCAGGAGGGGGTGGGGGCGGGAAGGCCGAATCCCAGATAATCCAGGCTGGTCAACGAGACGATTCCCCCGGAAATGGCAAAGGGAGCATAGGTGACAATCACGGAAATGGTATTGGGAATGATATGCCGGAATATAATCCTGAAATGGGAAGCCCCAAGGGACCGGACGGCCAGGATATATTCCTTTTCCTTTTCCCGATAGGTCATGGTACGCATCACCCAGGTGATACCGATCCAGCCGAAAAATGCCATGATCAAAACCAGGATCATAAAATTGGGCACCACAATGGAGGAGATGATAATAATCACGTATAGAAACGGAACATTGCTCCAGATTTCAATCACCCGTTGGAAGAACAGATCAAATTTTCCCCCGAAATACCCCATGGAACAGCCAATGGTGATGCCAATGGTGTAGTTGAGCAGCAGAAGGACGAAGGAAAAAACAATTGCCGTGCGAAATCCAAACACAAGCCGTGCCAGAATATCCCGGCCCACATTGTCCGTACCCAAAAAATGCCGGGCTGAAAAGGAAGGGGGAAAAGGAGGATATTCATTGAATCGAAGATCGTTTTCGTAAGCGTTGTAGGGAACAATGGGCATGAGAACAAAGCCTTCCTTTTCCCCGGCTAATTTCAGCTTTAAATCCCTGTAATTTGTTTCATACCCGTATTCCAGACCAAAGGTGGATCCGGGAATCATCTGCCCGTAGGTGGGAAAATAAAATTTATTTTCGTAGTGGACCACAAGAGCCCGGGAATTGATAAACAATTCTCCGAAAAATGAAATAATGATCATGGTAGAAATAATAACAAAGGACCAGAACCCTCGGGAAATGGACCGGAAACGTCTCATTTTCTGCAGAGTAGACGGAGTGAATAACATCATGATGCTTCCTTAACTAAACACATTATTTAAACCGAACCCGGGGATCCACCGCGGCCACGCACAGATCAGACAAAATATTGCCCACCATGAACAACAGCGAAGAGATGACCAGGATTCCCATAACCACTGGATAATCCCGGTCCAAAATTGACTCATATCCCAAAAGCCCCATGCCATTGATATTAAATACTTTTTCAATGAGAAAGGACCCCATGAGCAGAATGGAAATATTGTTTCCAAAACTTGTGGCAATCGGTATCAGGCTGTTTCTCAGGGCATGGCGAAATACAGCCTTTTTAAAGGAAAGTCCTTTGGCAATGGCAGTTCTCACATAATCGGCGGACAAATTGTCCATGAGGGTATTTTTCATGAGCAGGGTCATGACGGTAAAGGAGCCAATGATATATGCAAACAGCGGTAGGATGGTGTGCCAGCCAATATCCATGATTTTTTCAAAAAAACTCATCTCATCAAAAAAATCAGAAACCAGTCCCCCCAGGGGAAACACATCAAACCTTGAGGAAAACAACACCAGCATAAAAACCCCTGCCACCCACCCGGGGATGGCATACCCTGTAAAAATAAGGGTGGAGGTAAAATTATCAAACCCGGATTTATGACGCACCGCCTTGGCAACCCCCAGGGGGATGCAGATCCCATAAATTAAGATCAGGCTCAAGGTTCCGAAATAAAGGGAAATGGGAATCCGTTCACGAATCATCTCCCACACCGGGTCCTGGTAACGGGTTGACCGGCCCAGATCCCCCTGGAGCACCTTTGAAAGCCAGGAAAAATAACTTTCGAGAATCGGTTTGTCAAACCCGTAATATTCTTTTAATTTTAAAATCTGATCCTGGGAAAGTGGCTGACCCGACCCGGCACCGGCCTTGAATGAAGCGTTAGAACTTCCACCGGCACCGCTCATCTGCATGGCCCTGGTTTGGGCAATAATGCGTTCAATGGGTCCGCCGGGCACAAAACGGGTAATGGTAAAAACCATGATGGTGATCCCCAGGAAAGTGGGGATCACCAGCAACAATCGTCTGATAAAGTATGCGGTCATGAAATGGTCTGATAAACCGATTCAAGTGCCGCATCAAGGAATTCTGGTTTTGTACCCCCGGCCTGGGCCATGTCGGGTCGTCCCCCGCCGCCACCGCCGACTATTCCCGCGGCGATTTTGACAATGTTTCCTGCCTTATACTTCCCGGTCAGATCATCGGTCACAACAGAGATGAGCAAAACCTTACCATTGGATTCTGCACCCAAAAGCAAGACACCGGAACCCAATTTTGTCTTGAACTTATCTGCCAGGTCCCGAAGCTGGGAGGGATTTTCTATCTCCACCCGCTTGGCCAGCACCTTGATACCGTTGATTTCCCGGATATCCTCTTCGATGGTGCTAACAGACTTGGAGGCAAGTTTGGCCTTGATGGAGATCAGCTCTTTTTCAAGGGCTTTTTTCTCCTGCACCAAGGCGTCCACACGGGTCACCACAGTTTCACGATTTGCCTTGACAAGAGATGCAAGTGCTTCCATTACGGCTTGATCCGAAT
>CAXHYW010000556.1:0-3536 GCA_964021475.1 uncultured Desulfobacteraceae bacterium
ACAATACCTGAGAAAACGTAATTTGGAGTTATTTATTTAATTTCAATTCCTTAGCTACTTTAGTCGTGAGTTTAAACGTTATTTTGATCCTCCCCCCAATTTTAAAAAGTAATTAGTTGCCGGTGGGGTGGGTTTTTAATTTGCAAAAATCATTTTGTATGATAAAATTATGAAGAGACAAATGCTAAACTATACTTGAGGAGAAAATGTGGCCGTAATTGCTAAAAAAAAATTATCAGAAATTGTTGTGGATGAGATTCGAACACGGATGGAAAATGGTGAGTTGAAAATCGGGGATAAACTGCCCAACCAGAACCTGCTTGCCATGGAATTGGGTGTCAGCCGGACCTCATTGCGTGAAGCCATGAATATCTTGAACCTTTTAGGGGTCATTGAGCAGAAGCCCGGATTTGGTACGGTTATCCGAAAAAAAATACCCGCCATCAACCCCGAAGGGTTGAAACCCACCCTTTTGTCGGACAAAAAAACCACCAGCGAATTGCTTGAAGCCCGCTATATCATTGAATCCGGTGCTGTCAGGCTTGCAACCCTCCATGCCACGGATCGACAGGTGGAAGGTCTGGGAAAACTGGTCAAAAAAATGCAGATATTGTTGACCAACCAGGATTTCAAGGAATACTCCCATATTGATCTTAAATTTCACAACCAGATCGCAGAATTATCCCGAAACAGATTCCTCAAGGAATCCTTTGTGTCCATCAAACAGCATATGCAGCTTTTTATTGAAGAACATACCCAGATCTTGTTTCATGTTTTGGAAGAATCTCAAAAACATCACCAGGCAATTTTCAATGCCGTTTCTGCCCGTGATCCTGAACAGGCATGCCGGGATATGGAGGAGCATATTGTTTTTCTCCAGGGCAGTTATAAACATTACGATTCGACCAAGGCTTGAAATTTAGCAAGTCATCTTGATTTTTCTGCTACACTTTAAAACCATTCTTGTGAATCCCTTGAAAAAATCTTGACAAAGACCAAAGTTTGTATGATTATCATCTCAAACTACAAGCGTATGAACATACATATGTTGGTGGCCTTTATATAAATTAAGGGAATTGCACATTGGGAACAGAAAAATAACAGGAGCAGCTGCCATGGCAAGAAGAAGCAAAACCATCCTTTCCCGGCCGGAATGGTCCATCAACCGGGCCTATTACAAATCCATGGGGTATTCCGACGATAGTCTGGATAACCCCATCATCGGTATCGCCAATGCATGGAGCACCACCGTGCCGGGTCATGTTAACCTTAGGGATGTGTCTGACGCCGTAAAGTCAGGGATCTGGCGAAGCGGCGGTACCCCGGTGGAATTTGGCGTCATCGGCGCCTGTGACGGCATTGCCGAGGGCCACACAGGGATGCGGTATATTCTGCCCACCCGGGATATCATTGCCCACAGCATTGAGCTCATGGTCCAGGCCCATCAATATGATGCCATTGTTTTGCTGGGCTCCTGCGATAAAATTGTTCCCGGCATGCTCATGGCTGCGGCCCGGCTGGATATCCCGGCCATTCTTGTCAACGGCGGTCCCATGCTGGGCGGGCCGGTTATCCACGGCCGCAAGGCAGACTCCACCTCCATCCTGGAAGGGGTGGGCCGATTGCAGAAAGGTGATATTTCCCTTGCCGATCTCCGGGAGATGGAAGACCAGTGTGCCCCCACCTGCGGGTCTTGCTCATTTTTGGGAACGGCCAACACCATGTGCTGCATTGCAGAAGCCTTGGGGATGTCTCTCACCGGCAGCGCCATGATACCCGCCATCCATGCACGGCGGATGCATGTGGCCCACGAAAGCGGGCAAAAAATTGTGGATCTGGTCAGATCCAACACCACGGCCCGCATGGTTATCAATGAAAAATCCATTGCCAATGCCGTGAGAATGACCTCGGCCATCGGCGGGTCCACCAATGCCGCCCTTCATATCCCGGCCATTGCCCATGAGGCTGGAATTGACTTTAATATTAATTTGTTTGACGAAATCAGCCGGTCCACTCCCTTTATCGCAAAGATGAACCCGGCCGCCTCCTTTAATGTGATTGATTTTTACACCTCGGGCGGGGTTCCTGCAGTCATGGGAGAGCTGATTTCCCTCATGGAAACCGATATTCCCACCGTAACCGGGCAGACCATGGGAGAAAATCTCAAGGGCTGGTCATCCCCGGATGACGAGGTGATCAAAACTCTGGAAAACCCTTTCAGCCGAACAGGAGGCCTTGCCGTGCTCCATGGTAACCTGGCACCGGAATCCGCCGTGACAAAACCGGCAGCCATTGATGCTTCCATGCTGTTTTTCAAAGGAAAGGCCCGGGTGTTTGATAGCGAACAAGAGGCCAATGATGCGGTGATGGCCGGTAAAATCATGGCGGGGGATGTCATGGTTATCCGGTATGAAGGACCCAAGGGGGGGCCTGGCATGCCGGAAATGTTCAAGGCCTTAAAACTGCTCCACGGCATGGGACTTGCCAAAGAGGTGGCCCTGGTCACCGATGGCAGGTTTTCCGGCACCAACAACGGTTGTTTCATTGGCCATATTTCCCCGGAAGCCATGGACGGAGGACCCATTGCCATGGTGAAAGACGGGGATGATATTACCATTGATATTCCGGGAAAAAGCATTGAGGTGAACATCACTTTGGCTGAAATGGAAAAAAGAACCAGAGAATGGGTGCAGCCCGAACCCCGTGTGTCCGGCGGGTATCTCAATCTCTACAGCCGGCTGGCCTCTTCGGCAGCCACCGGGGCAATCATTAAATAAACCATATAATAAAATTAAGACAGGTAAGATTCTTAAAATACACACAAAAGAGGAGAACAACATGGCTAAGAAACCATCTATATTTGATCTGTATAAAATGAAGGAAAATAACGAGAAAATCGCCTGGCTGACATCCTATGATTTCCCCACAGCCCAGTTTTCCCAGGAAGCCGGCATGGAAATGATCCTTGTCGGGGACAGCCTGGGAATGTGCGTATACGGCTATAACGGAACTGTTCCTGTTACAATGGAGCAGTGCCTGACCCATTGTGATGCCGTCCGCAGGGGAGCCCCCAATTGTTTTGTGGTAGGGGATATGCCCTTTGGCAGTTACCAGTCTTCGGATGACCAGGCGGTTGACAATGCCGTCAGGTTTTTGAAAATAGGGGATGTGGATGCCATCAAACTGGAGGGCGGCGTCAGAATTTCCAGCAGGATCCGCGCCATCACCGATGCCGGCATTAATGTTATCGGTCATATCGGGCTGACTCCCCAGAGTTCGGGACAGTTGGGCGGCCACAAGGCCCAGGGGAGAACTGCCGAAACAGCCAAACTGGTGGTGGAAGATGCCCTGGCAGTCCAGGAGGCAGGTGCTAAAATGCTTCTGGTGGAAGGGGTTCCCCCTGAAGTTACTAAATATATATGGGAAACCCTGGACATACCGGTGCTTTCCATTGGTGCCGGCCCCCATTGTGATGGGCAGCTTTTAGATCGGACGAGCACACGTCTGAACTCCAGTCACTCCGGAGAATCTCGTAT
>CAXHYW010000557.1:0-3534 GCA_964021475.1 uncultured Desulfobacteraceae bacterium
GCCCTGGAAAGTTGTTGATCAATTCACTACCCTTGAAGAAGGGAGACTGGAACTTCGCCAGCGGGGAGAACGGGACTTTATCATCACCCTGGGCACCCAGGTGCTTATGAACTCCATGGCCCAGCGTTCGGAGATCGCTCTGGGAGAACTTGGGGTCAAATCCCTTAAAAACCACACAACCCCAAAGGTGCTTATAGGAGGCCTTGGAATGGGCATCACCCTCAGAGCGGTATTGGATTGCCTGGGAGAAAAAGCCCAGGTGGTGATCTGGGAACTCAACCCGACGATATACCAATGGTGTCAGGGCCCGCTTTCAGACTTAACCCGTGGGGCGGTTTCCGACCCCCGGGTCTGTGTGAAGATTGGAAACGTTGTCCAGGGCATTGGCAATGCATCTAAAAACCGTGGCAGCGACCGATTTGATGCCATCATCCTGGACCTCTACCGGGGGCCCCATTCCCGAACGGACAAAAAAAATGACCCGATATACGGCAGCCAGGCCATCGCAGATACCCACAAGGCCCTGACCCCCGGAGGCACCTTTGCCGTCTGGGGAGAAGACCACGATGAAGGTTTCATGAAACGCCTTGCCAGGGAAGGCTTTTCCGTGGAGTTCAAACGCCCGGGCAAGGGCGGTTATTCCCATGCAGTTTTTTTGGCCACAAAAAAATAAGAATTATAATTTACAAAAAACTGCCGGAATGAGAAATTCACACACGGGCAACCAGGTATGCCACGAGCCCGGAAAGATCGGACCGTTGAAAGCAATGTATTTTTTGACCGACAGCGCAAGCTTCATCCTCTGGAGACAGAGGATCCGAGACAAGAGCGACTACCTGTTGAACGGAAGAAAAAAGAGGCGGACGTTCCACACTCTTGCGCCAGACTTCAATTTTGTCATAGGGACCTGAGATCCAGCCCTCAATAAGAACAATATCCACATTTGCATAAAAGGTATCCAGCAGTTTTTGGGGGGTGTACGAAGGTGTTCTTGGCAGGTAAACCGCACTCATGGTTTGGGTGACCATGGACACGGGCACAGCCCCTGCCTGGCGATGACTATATGAATCCTTGCCTGGCTTGTCCAGTTCATGTACATGGGAGGAATGCTTCATGGAGCCAACCCGGATGCCGTTTTCGATCAAGCCTGCAATAAGGTCTGTGATCAGGGTTGTCTTGCCGCAGCCAGCATGGCCGATAATATGAAAAGGGGTCATGGGGTCTCCTTAAAACTTCAAAACCTTAAAAATACTTCTTTTATTCTCTTAGTCTTACCATGAATTGTTTTTTCCGGGCAATTTTTTTGCTGAATTATTTTTTGATGGTCACCCGACCATTTCAAGGAAATATTGACAATAGCCTTTGTTCATGTTTTTCTGGCAATTACTTTCTTTGGTGGACCTTTGTTATAAATCCAGTTGATATTTATTTAAAAATAAGAGGTGACGATACTTATGGAAAACTTTGAAACTCTTTTGGCCGGGTCTGCCAGGGAACATGGCCACCTCTGCCCGGGGCAGGTCATTGGGGTTCGCATGGCATTGCTGGGGCTGGAACTTCTATGGCTTAAAAACACCAAAACCACCCAGGAAATCAAAAAACTCATCGTCTATGTGGAGATTGACCGATGCGCCACAGATGCCATCTCCTACGTCACCGGCGTAAAACTTGGCAGACGATCCCTGAAATTCAAGGATTACGGTATTATGGCAGCAACCTTTGTCAACCTTTCCACCCAAAAAGCGTTTCGCATTGTCTCCACGGAATCCTCAAGGGAGGTAGCCAAAGCCGTGGCTCCCCACGGAGAGAACCTTCATGCCCGGCAACTGGAAGCATACAAGATCATGCCCCTGGCCCAATTGTTCACTGTGCAGGAGGTAAAGATTGACATAAAGGCGGCGGACATGCCCGGACCCTCTGCATTTAAAATTGCCTGTGAAAACTGCGGAGTTATTCTAAGGGATCAAAAAGAGGTCCGAACCCATACCCGAGTTCTCTGCCATGCCTGCGCGGGGATTGCTTACTATACTGAGAAAAAGAAAATCTCTTTGTAACAAGAAGATCCCAAAAGCGCTAAATTTCTCACAAACCCTTTATTTTGTTATTCCAGCATGTTATAAAAACCATTAAAAATCCAGTTGACATGCGCTCTCCCATGTGACCTTAATGCGAAGTACTATTTTGTGGTAGTAGTATTCGCACAACAATTAGTTGGTGCATAAAAATTGTTTGGTGCATAAAATATAGTTATACTCTACGCCTAATCCTTAAATAAAGGAGTGTCATGCCGATTTTCAGTTACTTAGCCTATCCTGAGAAAGACAAGAAACAACAGTTGATTGATGACCTTTCCTGTGAAAATTTCTGTGAAATAAAAATTGCTGAAAATGAAGAAGTGTTGATCCTAGTCACAGACACCCCTGATGAGGAGGCCAACAAGGCCCTCCAGGACAGAATAAAGGAACTGGATTCGCTGCAATCCCTTTCCATGACATTTGGCCATACTTAAATTTTTGTATAAAATATTTATATACCTTAATTTTTATATTCATAGAATATATCTAACAATTCCTATCTAACAATAAGGAGTTTGGACCATGACGACGAGCAGAAGAGCATTTATCAAGGCCATGGCCTTAAACAGTGCAGCCGTTGCTGCCACTAGCATATTTCCCGGTATTTCGTTTTCCGATTGGAAAAAAACAGACCTGCCTTCCGGATCAATTGTATGGAGCAAAACACCTTGCCGATTCTGCGGTACCGGCTGTAGCCTGCTGGTGGGTGTTTCTGGGGAAAAAGCTGTGGCAGTCAAGGGAGATCCCAATAGTTCCGTCAACAAGGGTCTTTGCTGTGTAAAAGGATACCATTGTGTCCAGATTCTTTACGGTCAGGACCGGTTCAAAACCGCCTATGTCCGGAAAAACGGTCAGCTTGTGGCAACTCCCATCACCGAAGCCCTGGATCTTGTGGCCAAAAAAATGGGGGAATCCATCCAGAAAACCGGCAAGGATTCCGTGGCCATTTACGGGTCCGGACAATGGTCCATCCCCGACGGGTATGCCGCATCCAAACTTTTCAAGGGCTGCATCGGCACCAATAATGTGGAAGCCAATGCCAGACTCTGCATGGCCTCGGCCGTCACCGGCTGTTTGACCAGTTTTGGCCTGGACGAACCCATGGGCTGCTACGATGACATTGACAATGCCGATGTCTTTGTCACATGGGGCAACAACATGGCAGAGATGCACCCGGTCCTCTTTTCCCGGATGCTGGCCAATCGGAAATCAAAAACCAATGTCAAAATAATCGATCTGACCACCCGATGGACCCGATCCAGCCAAGCCGCCGACCAATCTATTCTGTTTAAGCCCCAGACCGATCTGGCCATTGCCAACGGCATCTGCTATGAAATTATCAAAAATGAGTGGGTGAACTGGGAATTTGTGAAAAACCATGTTTCCTTCCATTCCGGCAAAACCAATATCGGTTACGGCACAAAGGACCATTTCAAATTCAAAGACAAAGCCGTAACCG
>CAXHYW010000558.1:0-3533 GCA_964021475.1 uncultured Desulfobacteraceae bacterium
AAATGTTCGCGAGATGGTCTGAAGTCCCTGCTTCAGAGAAGAAAAAAGTCTTTGATTGTCTTAGTTAAAGCTGAAAAATACCATGAGCACAAGGAAACAGATCATAAGTTCATCAATAAGTCTGTGGTTGTGATCATGTCTGCCAATGGAGAAATCAGAGTCGTCCAAAAGCTACCCAAAGTAATCAAAGACGGAGCCGATAAAATGCAACCTCGTCACCGCTGTGATGTTATGGACTGTTACGATATGATTTTAAAACATCTAAAAAAATAAAGCTAATACTTTATGGATAATGGTTAAGTCAATTTTTAAACAATGAAAATGCTGACGGATAAACCCCAGATTTTTCATTATACATAAAATCTAAGGAGAAGTTTGCGTAATGGAAATGAACTGGAAATCATTATTGTCACCGAATAGATTATCAAATGAGGAAGAAGGTCAAGAACAATCCGGGCGAAGTACATTCCATAAAGATTGTGATCGAATTATATTCTCAAGTTCATTCAGAAGACTTGGTAAAAAAACTCAAGTTCACCCCCTGGCATCAAATGACCATATTCATACTCGTCTTACACATAGTATTGAAGTTGCAAGCGTAGGCAGAAGTCTCGGAATCACAATTGGTGAACAAATTCAAGACGACTTACCAGAAGGCATATCAGCTTCTAACCTTGGGCAAATCGTTCAAGCTGCATGCTTGGCTCATGATATTGGAAACCCTCCTTTTGGACATGCAGGGGAAGAAGCTATCAAATCGTGGTTTTCCCAATCAAAAATTAGCCACTTGCTGGAGGGACTGAATGAAAGTCAAAAAAATGATTTGAAGTATTTTGAAGGTAATGCTCAAGGCTTTAGAGTTATAACACAACTGGAGTGTTATCCTTTTGATGGAGGTATGAGATTAACTTATGCTTCAATAGCTTCTATGTTGAAATACCCTTGGACTTCACGAGAGATATCCCGAATAAAAAAGTTTAGTTCATTCGGGACAGAAGAGAAAATTTTAGAAAAAGTAGCTGATCAAGTTGGTTTAATAAAAGAGGACGAGTTTAAATATTGTCGTCATCCTCTTGCATTCTTATCTGAAGCTGCTGACGACATATGTTATCGAATTCTCGATTTGGAAGACGCTCATGAAATGGGAAGTCTTTCATTCGATGAAATTTTATCAATACTGAAGCCCTTATTCGGCAATGATAAAAAATTGAATAACATTGTTGATTCAGACACAATATCAAATAGAAGAAAAATGTCCTATTTACGTGGCCGTTCTATTGGTTGTGCAATTGATCATGTCTCTGAAGCTTTTATGGAAAATCTTCCACAAATTATGCTTGGTAAATACAAAGATGAATTAATATCAAGTTGTCCTATTGGCATAAGAGTTCCTCTGGATAATGCCAAAAAAATAGCACGAGAAAAAATATTTAAACATCCACGAAAGATTGAACTTGAAATTGGTTCTTTTACAACTGTTGGTATTTTACTCGAAGCATTTTGCACAGCTGTAAGAGAACAAATTTATGGTCACACACTGTCTTTTAGAGGAGAGCGCATTTTAAGTATGATGGGTATAAATGCTCCAAAGCGCAGTGATGATCTCTATAATTCATATATGAGAGTTTTAGATTACATCTCTGGTATGACAGATAGTTATGCAACCCATATTGCCAAACAAATAGGCGGTATGGGGTTATGAAAATTTTATAACCAAGTTAATGCAGCCGACGCAAAAAGCCGCGCAGCTGATTAGCGACGTTGTAAAAAAAACAGGAGAACAACCATGAAAACAATCGGCTTGATAGGTGGCATGAGCTGGGAAAGTACACTTGGCTACTACCGGGCAATCAATGAGGGCATTAAAAAGACGCTTGGTGGCCTGCACTCGGCCAAGATTGCTATGTACAGCGTTGATTTCGAACCAATTGAAAAATTACAACACGCAGGTGATTGGGAAGGCACAGCGAAAATACTCATAAAAGCAGCTCAGAACGTTGAGGCTGCCGGCGCAGATTTTTTGCTCATTTGCACAAATACCATGCACAAGGTTGCCCCTGAAATCGAAGCAGCAGTTCAAATACCGTTACTTCACATCGCAGATGCCACAGCAGAAGTTCTTGTTAATGAGGGAATTAAATCAGTTGGTTTGTTGGGTACGGCTTTCACCATGGAGCAAGATTTCTATAAAGGGAGGTTAATCCGTGATTATGGTCTCAAGGTATTGGTACCAAATGAGGATGACAGGCAAATTGTCCACAATATAATTTATCAAGAACTTTGCCTGGGTAAGATTGACTCCGATTCAAAGGCCGAATATTTACGTATTATAAATACATTGGCATCCCAAGGCGCACAAGCCGTGATACTGGGCTGTACAGAAATCGGAATGCTGGTCAATCAAAGCGATACCCATGTAAGGCTTTTAGATACCACAGCTATTCATGCAAGAAAAGCGGTGGCCTACGCAACAACATAAACAAAATAACCAAAATAAATAAATAAATAGATAGATTGAAAATCTAATTTCGAAAAAATGAGGATTGAGATGTCTTATTCACCAAAATTAAGTTCCGGATTTACATTTGCAAAAAACCGAAGTGCCTTTATATCTCCCCAGTCGGGAATGTGCTCGTTTTGCACTCAAGATTGCAACGGCACCTGTGAGCTGGCACAGGCGGCTGTTTTGGGGGCGCAAACTATATACCCCACAACAACCGGAAATAACCAAATCGCATCGGAAAAAGACTATCCAATTGATTTTTCACATTTTAATATCAACGGCCGTGTGTTCGGTGCTCAAGGGATCAATGAAACCCAGGACGAGGCCACCATTTTTAATGTTAACCTGGAACGGACCTACGGGGTCATCCACCCGGTTAAGTTGGCTATGCCCGTGATCCTGCCTGCATTGATTAAGCTTAACTGGCAGGACTACTTTGCCGGAGCTGCCATGGCCGGTGTAACCTGTGTGATTGGTGAACATGCCAGAAACAACGAACCGAATTTGAAAATTGACAATGGAAAGGTTACGGATTTTCCCCTGCTGAAAAAGGCGCTTAACTGCTTTAATCAATATGACAGGGGATATGGGCAGATTGTACTTCAATGTAATGTGGATGATGACCTCATGGGAGTTCCGAAAATTGCCATTGAAAAATATGGTGCCAGGGCCATTGAAATTAAATTTGGGCAGGCAGCAAAGGGAACCCAGCCAGCCATACGGGTAAAGGATCTTGAAACTGCACTTGTCAAACAGCAGCAAGGGAATCTGGTTTCCCCCGACCCCAGTGATCCGTCCGTACAAGAAGCCTATCATGACGGTGTTTGCCCCAATTTTTACACATATGGCAGACTGCCCTTGTGGACAGAAAGTTCCCTTTTGGCCCATATAACACTGTTAAGAGATATGGGCGCCCAAAACATTTATTTTAAAATGGCGGGGTATGACAGGGCGGATATTGAACGGGTGCTTAGGATCGCCTGTGAAGATCGGAAGAGCACACGTCTGAACTCCAGTCACTCCGGAGAAT
>CAXHYW010000559.1:0-3529 GCA_964021475.1 uncultured Desulfobacteraceae bacterium
TACACTCCGGTTGTAGACTTTCTTGCGCCTTTCATATGGGCAAGTTTTCATCCAAGCCCGGATTTTCGGACAGCCGGAATCCTATGATAATCAGGAGTTTATCTGTCAGATTCCGTCTATGTGTTAAAAGAACCAACAAGTTTGTCTAATTTAACCGCAAGCCCTGTCAGATCATTGGCCTTCCCGTCTACAAGGGAACTGCTCCTGGATATCTCCTGACTGGATTCGTTGGATTGGGAAATACTTTGGGTTATACTCTCTGCTGCGCCGGAGCTTTGGGCAACGTTTTCATTGACCTCATTTAAACCGGCGGAGGCCTCGGTTATATTCTTTGCAATTTCATCGGTAACTATGGTCTGCTCAGATACTGCTGCGGCAATGGTGGTTACGATTTGATTGACATCCTCAATAACTTTAGAGACCCGGCTGATAATTGTGATGGTGTTTTTTGTCTTTTTTTCAATCCCGTCCACTTTTTCCCGGATTGATTTTGTTGCATCCGCCGTCTGGCGTGCCAGTTCCTTTATCTCACCTGCGACCACGGCAAACCCTTTGCCTGCATCACCGGCCCGGGCTGCTTCAATGGTTGCATTGAGCGCCAGAAGATTGGTTTGATCAGAGATATCGGCAATTATTGAGGTTATTTTTCCGATATCCTGAACTTCCCGGCCAAGCTCTGTCACATTAACCGATGCGATTTTTGATTCTGCGACAGCTTCATTTGTTGTAGTTCGTGCCGTTTCAGTATTTTTTTCAATTTCATTCACCGTTGCAGACATTTCTTCAGAGGCTGAGGCAACCATGTTTACATTTGTTGTGGCCTCTTCCATGGCTGCTGCAATGGATACCATATTTACATTCATCTCCTCTGCTGCGGTTAAAATGGATGAAGATTTTGAAGACATGTCCTTTGCATTGAATGTCATATTTTTTGACAAATTCGACAGATTATCTGAAGAATCCCTGAGCGTTGATGAATTTTCCATCACGTTATTAATAATTTTTTGTAATTTCTCAATGAAGACATTGAACCATTGCGATAGTTGACCGACTTCATCCCGGCTGACCACCGGCAGACGGACGGTAAGGTCTCCCTCGCCTTCTGAGATATCCTTCAGCACGTTTGTTGTATATTTTAAGGCTTTTGAAATTCCCCTGGCAACGATAAAACTTGTCACAATCACACCGACCAGAAGTAATACCGCAATAAGGATTGTGGAGACCATGGCGGCATTGGCATTTGATTTAAGTTCGTCCGCCAGAGTGGCGATATCCTTCGAAAGAAAATCTTCAGTCTCTTTCATGAGATCAATTCTCCGGGTGGCCTTATCAAACCAGAAAATCGGATCCACGCCAAACCCTGTGTTGGCGCTGGATAAATCCAATGCGGTCTGTCTCATCTTTTGAACGTCGGCAATTGCCGGATCCTGTATAATTTTATTATAAAACTGTAGTTGCGTTTCCGAGGCATAAACGCCAAATACGGTGAAGTATGTTGTCTGCTGGGTAACCAAGCTAATGAACGTTTGAAGAGTGCCGGGCTCAAATCGATCAAGGGCGAATGTTTTGGCCATGACCGCCCGTTCTATACCTGCCCGCTCTTTCCCCTGGAGGAAACTGGCATAGGCTGAGTATACCCGGATGATGTCCACATGGTTGCTCATCTTTGAGATAAGATCTACCACATGGAGCATCCGGGTGTTGAAAACGGTATATTGTCCAAGCGCCTTTTGTGTTGATATGGAGAATCCGTCAACTTCTTGCCTCAGGTTGCTAAAGGCGTTCCCCTGTTTTTGCAAACTGCCTATGGCCGCTTCAAGGTCTTCTCCATACTCTGAAGTCACTAAGGACTTCAGGAATTGGTCAAGGTTTACTATTTTCATCTCAGTCTGTTTTCTTTGATTGAGAAGCTCCCGGGCATATTTTTTCCCTTTGCTTCCCATGAAGATACTGGTGCCACCTCTCTCCTTCTGGGTTTCATGCACCACTTCACTGATAAGGATACCAAGCTTGGATAACTTTTGTACCTGGTTCATATCATGAAGTATATTGTACTTCGTATAAATACTGATGCCCATGAATGTCACTGCAATAATTAACGGGATTCCGACGAGTAGAAGAATTTTGGACTGGATTGAAAAAAAAGTTTTCATCTATTTGGCTCCTGGAAAATTTATTTAGTATCAGGTCAATTTAAAAATAGGTATGTCGCGTATGGCCCTGTTCCGACAGCAGTTGCTGGTGTTACTTGACCTCTGGCTATAGAAGAGATAATAATACCTTTTAGGAATTATGCAACTTCCTTGATGAGGCTTCCCTAACATTTTCATATGAAATATGGGCAAATAGTTGAAAATTGTGGTTGGCTCCGGCACCTTTGTAAAGGCGGGGTGGCAGGTGCCGCATCTGAAAACAAAACCGCTTTGGAACAGGTGTTTAACGGAGCAATAGATAAAGGACCTAACCTATCGTCCAATCTAATGGGGGAGGATCAAGTGCAACCTTAATCGTTAAATTGGAAGCTTTCATGCAACCCCATGGATACCAGATAAAAACAAATTGATTTGACATCTAAATCGCTTTTAAATAAAACGCATATAGTATGTTTAATTCCAAAAAGAATAGAGTGGAAAGCTCCATTCTCTTATGTTCAATCAGTCTAACTCCAAGGATTTTTTATGAAGATCAAGAAAGCAGTTTTCCCGGTGGCAGGACTTGGCACCCGGTTTCTCCCTGCCACCAAAGCCATGGCCAAGGAAATGCTACCGGTGGTTGACAAGCCACTTATTCAATATGCCGTGGAAGAAGCATTTGATGCCGGGATTGAACAGATTATTTTTGTGACTGGCAGGGGTAAAAAAGCGTTGGAAGATCATTTTGACCGATGCTTTGAAGTCGAACTCACCCTTCAAAACAAAGGCAAAACAGATCTGCTTAAACAGATCCAGGAACTGGTACCCAAAACCGGGACCATTGTTTATACGCGGCAAAATGAACCTCTGGGATTGGGCCATGCCATCTGGTGTGCCAGGGATATTGTGGGGGATGAGCCATTTGCCGTCCTCCTTGCCGATGACCTGATCCAGACCGACAAGCCCGTATTAAAGGAAATGGTAAAACAATTTGACCGGTTCCGGGCCTCCATTGCGGCGGTCATGGAAGTGGACCATGACCAGACCGATAAATATGGTATTTTAGATGCCATCCAATTGGAAAACAAGATTTACGAAATTAATGACATGGTTGAAAAACCCTCCCCCGAAGAAGCACCGTCAAACTTAGCCATCATTGGCCGATATATCCTGACCCCCGCTATTTTCAAACACCTGGGCAAAGAAAAAAAGGGAGCCGGGGGGGAAATCCAACTGACCGATGCCATGAAAACCTTGCTTAAAGAGCAGCCCATCTTTGGGTATCAATTTGAGGGCACTAGGTTTGATTGCGGAGATAAGGTAGGATTCCAAATGGCCAACCTGGCCTTTGCGCTGGAACGACCGGACATGAGAGATCGGTTAATCCAATTTATCAA